>NZ_JBWKDT010000014.1:0-188315 GCF_056435785.1 Streptomyces sp. NPDC043870 | reverse complement strand
CCAGGTGATGCACCGTGGAACGCGGGATACCGCCGCGCCGGGCCACGTCACCGTAGGACCAGCCCTGCTGCTCCAGTCGGCTCTTCACCAAAACCCGCAGTGCATTGGCCACGCGAGGGATTCTTCCTTCTGACACGCCGGTTGGCCAAAACTCCCGTACCCGACTTGCAGCGAGGCACCGGACAAGCTAGCGTCCAGCACGCCCGGACAATTCGTCCGAGGGCGTTGGACGTTGAACGCTGGGCCCCACAGTCGCCTCCGCTGCCGCAACACAACCCATGGGTTCAACGCTGCGCGCCATGGGGGGTCACGGCCCGGCGCGGGTCCGCCCGTCCGGGCGCCCTTGCGATCACGGCCCCTCTCCGAGAACCTGTCCTGGAGTCCGCCGCCCCCCATGGGAGGGTGACGGACTCAAGCAGTTACCACTTGGGGGAGTTCGAGCGGGATTCTCCGGTTGCTTCGACCACGGGGTGGGGGCCCCGTTCACGAACGGATGCCGCGACCGGCATCATGCAACCGGAAGGCCACCGTTTCTTGTCTACGGGGACGGCGGCCTGCCATTGATGCGTCCGGGACGGCTGGCCAAGGGGAGCCCCGGTCCGGACCACATGACCGAACGATCACGCAGCCAGCAGGCGTGCGGGGGGATGACTCATGACGTCGACGCCGAACGGCGCCCGGCAGCAGGACAACGACCCTTCCCGGACCACTCAGCTTCGGGTTCCCCGGCAGCTCATGACGGGAGGGCACCGGCTGCGCCCCAAGAAGGCGCTGCCACGGTACGACTACGAGCACTACAGCCGGCTCGCCGGCCCGCTCACCCAGCCCGATCCTTCGAAACCGTACAAGGTGCAGTACCGCTCCCTGCTCTCGCAGGAGCCGCACCGCATCCGGGCCGCGCTGCTCCTCGGCGCCGCGCCGCTCGTCTCGCTGGGCCTCTTCGCCTGGCTGATGCAGCCGCAGCACTGGACCGAGCGCGACCCGAACCTCAAGAACGACCTCCTTCTGTGGCTCGACGTCGTCATGCTCGTCTCGATCGGCCTGATCGAGCTCTTCCGCACGATGAACGTGCTGTCGAACGCGCACGCGACGCTGGTCGCCCGTGACCCCGTCCCGGTCGTGCCGGAGTCCGGCACCCGGGTCGCCTTCCTCACCTCCTTCGTGCCGGGCAAGGAGCCCCTGGAGATGGTGACGAAGACGCTGGAGGCCGCGGTCAGGATCCGGCACCGCGGGCTCATGCACGTGTGGCTGCTCGACGAGGGCGACGACCCGGCCGTCAAGGAGGTCTGCGCCCGCCTCGGGGTCCACCACTTCTCCCGCAAGGGCGTCGCCAAGTGGAACCAGGCGAAGGGCCCCCACCGGGCCAAGACCAAGCACGGCAACTACAACGCCTGGCTGGAAGCCCACGGCGGCAACTACGACTTCTTCGCTTCCGTCGACACCGACCACGTACCGCTGCCGAACTATCTGGAGCGGATGCTCGGATACTTCCGCGACCCGGACGTCGGCTTCGTCATCGGCCCACAGGTCTACGGCAACTACGACACGTTCGTCACCAAGGCCGCGGAGTCCCAGCAGTTCCTCTTCCACGCGCTGATCCAGCGCGCGGGCAACCGCTACGGCGCCCCCATGTTCGTCGGCACCTCCAACGCCGTCCGGATCTCCGCACTCAAACAGATCGGCGGTCTGTACGACTCGATCACCGAGGACATGGCGACGGGCTTCGAGATCCACCGCCACCGCAACCCCGGGACCGGCAACAAGTGGCGCTCCGTCTACACCCCGGACGTCTTGGCCGTCGGCGAGGGCCCGACCGCCTGGACCGACTTCTTCACCCAGCAGCTGCGCTGGTCGCGCGGTACGTACGAGACGATCCTCAAGCAGTACTGGAAGGGCTTCGGGACGCTGCCGCCCGGCAAGCTCTTCAACTACACCATGATGATCATCTTCTACCCGATGTCCGCCCTCAACTGGATCCTGGCGGCGCTGAGCTGCGCCCTGTTCCTGGGCATGGGCGCCTCGGGTGTGCAGATCGACCCGGCGATATGGATGATGCTGTACGGCAACGCCTCGGCGCTGCAGATCGGCCTCTACATCTGGAACCGCCGCCACAACGTCTCACCGCACGAGCCGGAGGGCTCGGGCGGCCTCGCCGGCATGGTGATGTCCGCGCTCTCCGCGCCGATCTACGCCCGCTCGCTGATGGACGCCGTACTGCGCCGCAAGAGCAGCTTCGTGGTGACCCCCAAGGGCGACTCGTCCAGCCCGGACACCCTCTTCGGCACGTTCCGCATCCACCTCTTCTTCATCCTGGTCTTCGGCGGCTCGCTCGGATCCTCGTTCTACTTCGGGCACGACCACCCCGCGATGATCACCTGGGCCACTCTGGCCCTGCTGATCACGGCGGCGCCCATCTTCGCCTGGCGGCACGGCATCCGTGAGGAGAAGAAGAAGCGGAAGGGGCGGCGTCGCGCCCCGCGCGGTGGAGCGCCCGAGCCGGTGCCGCCGGCCGCCCATGAGCCGCAGCAGAAGCCCAATTGGGCCCCCGCCGACCAGACCATGCAGATCGCCCTTGGGGGACGTAAGAAATGAGCGCACTTCCCGTCCGGCCGAACTACCGAAAGAACCGGGCCCGGCGGATCCTGATAGGCGTGGCGGTCGTGGCGGTGATCGCCGGGTTCAACGGGCCGGCCCTCTATCGGTACGGCTCGGAGCAGTACCACGAGTACACGATCAACAAGCCCGAGTACAAGGCCGCCAACGGCCACTGGGACTTTCTCGACGTCCCCTCCGAGTACAAGATCAACACGATCCACGCGGCCCTGCTGCACACCGGCAAGGTGCTGCTCATCGCCGGCTCCGGCAACAACCAGAAGAACTTCGACGCGAAGAAGTTCGAGTCGGTGCTGTGGGACCCCAAGACCAATGACTTCAAGCTGATACCGACGCCCAAGGACATGTTCTGCGCGGGGCACACCCAGCTGCCCGACGGGAAGCTGCTGGTCGCGGGCGGCACCAAGCGGTACGAGAAGCTCCAGGGTGACGTCACCAAGGCCGGCGGCCTGATGATCGTCCACAACGAGGACCCGGACAAGCCGATCACCCTGCCCGCGGGCACGAAGTTCACGGGCAAGGAGAACGGCAAGACGTTCGTCTCCAGGGACCCGGTGCTGGTCGAGAAGGCGAAGAAGGTCTTCGACCCGCAGACCGGCCGGTTCCTGCGGACCGAGGCGGGCCTCGGCCGTATCTATGTCGAGGCCGAGGAATCCGGGAAGGCGTACGAGACCGGCACCGAGGACAACTACCGGGTGCACGGCCTCAAGGGCTCCGACAGCCGCAATGTGTACGGCATCGCGCAGAAGCTCGCCCTCGACAAGAAGGACTTCCAGGGCATCAAGGAGGCTTACGAGTTCGACCCGGTCGCGGAGAAGTACATCACCGTCGACCCGATGAACGAGGCCCGCTGGTACCCGACGCTCACCACGCTCAAGGACGGCAAGGTCCTCTCCCTCTCCGGTCTGGACGAGATCGGGCAGATCGTCCCCGGCAAGGACGAGATCTACGACCCGAAGACGAAGAAGTGGGAGTACACGGGGATCGAGCGCCGCTTCCCGACGTACCCGGCGATCTTCCTGTTGGACAACGGGAAGCTCTTCTACTCGGGATCGAACGCCGGATACGGTCCGGCCAACGTCGGCCGGGACCCGGGCGTCTGGGACCTGGAGTCCAACAAGTTCAAGAAGATCCCCGGGCTGAGCGACCCGGACAAGATGGAGACCTCCGCGACGGTCATGCTGCCGCCCGCCCAGGACCAGCGGTTCATGGTCATCGGCGGTGGCGGGGTCGGCGAGTCCGAGAAGTCCAGCGAGAAGTCCCGGCTGGTCGACCTCAAGGACCCGAACCCCCGCTTCAAGGACAGCGCTTCGCTGGACAAGGGGACCCGCTACCCGAGCGCCTCGCTGCTGCCCGACGACAGTGTGCTGGTCACCGGCGGCTCCGAGGACTACCGCGGGCGCGGCGGCTCCAACGTCCTGGAGGCGCGGACGTACGACCCGAAGTCGGGCACGTACAAGCGGGTGGCCGACCCGCGGGTGGGCCGCAACTACCATTCGGGGTCGGTGCTGCTGCCCGACGGCCGGGTGATGATCTTCGGCTCCGACTCGCTCTTCGCCGACGACGCCAACACCAAGCCGGGCGTCTTCGAGCAGCGGATCGAGATCTACACGCCGCCGTATCTCTACCGGGACGCCCGGCCCGAGATCGGCACAGGCCCGAAGAAGATCAAGCGCGGCGGCTCGGGCACGTTTCTGAGCCCGCAGGCGGCGAAGCTCAGGACGGCCAAGCTGATGCGGCCCAGCGCGGTCACGCACGTCACCGATGTCGACCAGCGTTCCATCGCACTGGACATGACGAAGACGGCGGACGGCTTCAAGATCACCGTGCCGAAGAACCGCTCCCTGGTGCCGTCGGGCTGGTACATGCTGTTTGTGACGGACGACAAGGGCACGCCCTCTAAGGGCGTGTGGGTGGAGGTGCCGTAGGGGACGGGGGCTCCGCCCCCGAACCCCCGCGCCTCACACTCCCCCTGCGCCCTGCGCCCTGCGGGCCTGGGGGGAGCCCGCCCGCAGGCGCCCCAGACGCCTACTTCGTGTTGCGGGCGAGCTCCAGCGCGTACTCCGGGTACCAGTCGCCGGCCTTCGGGCCACCCTTGCAGTCGCCGTCCGACTCCCCCGGCCGCTTCACCCACAGATACGCGTCGACGAGCGGATCGCCGGTCTTCGTCGTGGGCACCTCACCGAGCGCGCGGCCCGGCGGGTTGCACCAGTTCTCCTTCGGATCGCCCTGCGTGTACGGCCCGTTGCCGTTGCGGCTGGTGTCGATCACGAAGTGCTTGCCGCCGACCTTCGGCGAGAGCTTGCGGCCGAAGTCCTTGCTGGCCTGGGTGGTCTGGAAGTTGGAGACGTTGACCGCGAATCCGTCGGCCTTCTCGATGCCCGCCCGGGCGAGCGGCTCGGGCAGGGAGTCGGGGTTGGCCCAGCCGGCGTTGCCCGCGTCCAGATAGACCTTCGTCGCGGGCTGCTGCTTGAGCCGCTCGATGGCGCCCTTCAGCAGGTCGAACCGCTCCTCGTGGAACTCGCCCGGCGTGCATCCGTCCACCAGGTGCAGTACGGCGTCGGGCTCCAGGACGACCGTGGCCCGGCGGTCGCCGATGCCCTTGGCGACCTTGTCGATCCACTCCCGGTACGCATTGCCGTCCGCGGCGCCGCCCTTGGAGAACTGTCCGCAGTCCCGGTGCGGAATGTTGTAGAGGACCAGCAGGGCGTCCCGGTCGGCCTTGGTCGCCGCCTCCGTGTACCCCTTCGCCTCGCCCTCCGGATTGTCCGGGCCGATCCACTGACCCATCGGCTGCCGGGCGATCTTCTTGATCAGCTCGGCGTTCTTGTCGTCACCGTCGTCGAGATACGTGGCCACCTGCTTCGACGCGCTCCCCTCGGGGTTGACCCAGTACGGGTCCGTCCCCTTGGGCTGCTGGGCCACCGACTTGTCCCCGTCGCCGTCCGGGGTGGAACACCCCGCCACCAGCAGCGCGGCCCCCACCGCGACCGCTGCCCAGCGGGCACGCCCGACATAACTGCCGTACATCCACTCCCCCTTGGTGCGCTGTTCTGCCGTGTCAGGGCCGTCCCCCCAAGGCGCCCCGCTCACGGACAAGACCGGCCGAATCCATCCTGACACACGGCTCCGGGCGGCCACGAGGCAACGAGGCTTGCAGGCAGGGCCGGGCCGGCCTGGTCCGGACCGGACCAGGCCGGACCGGACCAGGCCGGACCGGTCCGGGCGACTGCATGCCGGGCGTCCCGGAAGCCGCAGGGCGTCAGATGCCCCGGGCGTCCGTCAGATACGCCGCCACCACCACGTTCGCCGTGTACGAGTGGGTCTTCTTGTCGAACGTGCCGCCGCACGTGATCAGACGGAGCTCCGCGCGGCCCGGCTGACGTACCCCGTAGACCTCCTGGGCGTCGAACCGGTCCCGGCTGACGACCTGGACGTCGTCGATCGTGAACTCGGCGACCGAGCCGTCCGCCCGGGTGACCCGGACCTTCTCGCCGGGGCGGGCCGCACTGAGGCCGTAGAAGACGGCCGGTCTGGTCTTGGTGTCGACATGGCCGACGAACAGGGCCGCGCCCACGGCTCCGGGCTGGGTGCCGCTGCCGAACCAGCCGACGGTGCCCGGCGTGGCGTACGGCGGCGGATCGACCGCTCCGGTCGCGTCCAGGCCGCGGGACACGACCGGGGCGGTGACTCCTATGGACGGAATCTCCACCTTGCTCGGTTCGGCGGGCCGCAGCGGGGCGCGGGCGGGCGGCAGGGGTACACCCAGGGGGCGGCCGACCGCAGCCACGTCGCCGGTCGTGGGGGCGGAGCTGGCGCCGGAGCCCTCGGTGGCCTCGTGACCCCACAGCCACAGGCCCAGCAGCATGACCGCCCAGGCCACACCCGTCAGCAGCCGACCGGTGCCCGACGGGCGTTCACCGGAGGTACCTTCAGCGGAATGCATGGCGGTCAGTCCTCGTCCGTCGTACCCGCACGGCGCCGACGGGCACTGCGGAAGGCGACCGCCACCGCGGCCACAGCGGCCAGGACGAGCCCGATCACGGTGTGCGGAGTCCCTGGGCCCTGGGTGTCGGCGGACTTGGCCCCCTCGGCGGCCAGAGCGGTGGCTGCGCCGCCGCCACCGGCCCGTACCGGAGCGACCGGGGTGTGGTCCGTGTCCAGGTCCTGGAGCGAGTCCTGCGCGTCGTCCTCGCCCTCGTCCCCGTCATCGCCCTGGTCCTGGTCCCGCTTCTTGTCCCCGTCCTGCTTCTCGTGACCCTGGTCCCGCTTGTCGCCCTCGTCCCGCTTCTTGTCCCCGTCCCGCTTCTTGTCCCCGTCCTGCTTCTTGTCCCCGTCCTGCTTCTCGCGACCCTGGTCGCGCTTGTCGCCCTCGTCCCGCTTCTTGTCCCCGTCCTGCTTCTTCTCCTCGTCCCGCTTCTCGCGACCCTGGTCGCGCTTCTTGTCCTCGTCGCGCTTCTCGTCCTCGTCGCGCTTCTGTTCCTGACCACCCAGGCCGAGCAGGTGGGACGGTTCCGGGTTGGACGTCGCGACCTGGAAGCTGTCCACTCCCCGATGATCACGACCGTCACAGCTGACGCTGATGGCGTACGAACCCAGGTCGACGCCGGACTTGACCGTCGTCCCCCCGGAGAGCGAGCTCCTCGCGCCCGCGGGGCCGGACAGCGCAGCATCCGAGACGAACGCCTGGGACGTGGCGGAGCCCCTGCCTCCGGCGCAGCCGGTGACACGCAGCTCCACCTCGCCCCCTGGCCTGACCGTGGCGGGGTGGAAGGTGACCTTGACCTGTCCGCCTTCTTCGGCGTACGCGACTCCGGGGGGCGTCAGCAGCAGTGCACCGGAAACCGCCCCCAGTACACGGAGAGCAATCGGAACAGAACGCATTGTGAACCTCCTGGTATCAGAAGATTCACGCGTTCCGCCCGTTTCCGCATCTCCAGCAGACCCAGATGGGTCAAATCCGGGTCGGTTCCGGTTCAGATCGGGGTCGGATCCGAGTCCGAACCGAGTCCGAACCGGGTCAGATCCGGTCGACGAGGTCGGCGATCGAGTCGACGACCTTCGACGGGCGGAACGGATACCGGTCGATGTCGGCCGGTGTCGTCAGGCCCGTGAGCACCAGGAAGGTCTCCATGCCCGCTTCCAGGCCGGCGAGCACATCGGTGTCCATCCGGTCGCCGATCATCGCGCTGGTCTCCGAGTGCGCCCCGATCGCGTTCAGGCCCGTGCGCATCATCAGCGGGTTGGGCTTGCCCGCGAAGTACGGGGCCTTGCCGGTGGCCTTCGTTATCAGCGCGGCGACCGAGCCGGTGGCGGGCAGCGGGCCCTCCGGACTCGGACCGGTCTCGTCCGGGTTGGTGCCGATGAAGCGGGCTCCCTCGTTGATCAGCCGGATGGCCTTGGTGAGGGCCTCGAAGCTGTAGGTACGGGTCTCGCCCAGGACGACATAGTCCGGCTCGTGGTCGGTGAGGACGTAGCCGATGTCGTGCAGGGCCGTGGTCAGCCCGGCCTCGCCGATCACGTACGCCGTGCCGCCGGGGCGCTGGTCGTCCAGGAATCTGGCGGTGGCCAGGGCCGACGTCCAGATGTTCTCCACGGGCACGTCCAGACCCATCCGGGCGAGCCGGGCGTGCAGGTCGCGGGCGGTGTAGATGGAGTTGTTCGTGAGGACCAGGAAGGGCTTCCCGGTCTCCCTGAGCTTCTTGATGAAGGCGTCCGCGCCGGGGATCGGGACACCTTCGTGGATGAGGACACCGTCCATGTCGGTGAGCCAGGACTCGATCGGCTTGCGCTCTGCCATGAAGCGGACTCCTGCCGTACGCGTAGTGCGATGTGCGGTGTGCTGACGGGGCGCCGCCACGACGATGTACCGGCGCCCCCCAGCCTAATCAGGAAGCCGAGATCTTGACCCCGTCGATCACCCAGTACCAGTTGTTGGCACCGGTGTAACGGAAGCGGAAGCTCACGCTGGACGCTCCGGCCGAAACGGCGACGGAGACCCTCTGCGGCTGCGAGACCACGTCCGAGGTGTAGCTCTTCACGACGGCGGGCGTGCCACCGTTGAAGGAGGCCAGGATCTGGGCGCTCTGGCTGCCCTCCTGGCGGTAGAAGGTGGTGAAGTCGAGCGTGACGGTGGTCTTGCCGGAGACGCTGTACGCGGGGCTGACCAGTGTGGAGTCGTAACCGCCGGAGTTCGCCTTGTCGTCCCACTCGTCGGAATCGGCGACGGCGAAGACCCCACGCGAGCGGACGTTGAGCTCGCGCCACTGGTCGCGCTGGGTGCGGGACCAGAACTCGTCGGTGGCGAAGGACCAGCCGCGCCACTCGGTGACGCCACCCGTGCCCATCGCGTTGTTGATGACGGACCAGCCGCTGGGCGCGGTGTGGGTGAAGCCGAGGACCGAGGCCGGGATGCCGGTCTCGTCGACGCGGGCGGTCAGGGACGACTGGAGCGCGTCGAAGGAGTCCGTGGACCGCTCCTGGACGGGCTTGCCGTCCAGGCCCCAGGCGGGGTCGGGGGTGATGCCGAGCTGCTTGAAGACGGTGGCGGCGACATCGACGAGGCGGGTGTCGAGGGGCCGGGCACCGGCGGCGATCCCGGGGCCCTGGGCCAGGACGAAGGTCCGGCGCTCCTCGATGGAGCTGCCGCCGTGTCCTCCCGCGTCGACATGGCCGTGGTCGGTGGCGACGATGACGGTCCAGCGCTCGGTGGCGTACGAGGGCCGGGCCTTGATGGCCGCCCACAGCCGGCCGACGTAGCTGTCCTGGACGGCGATGGCGTCGAGGTACTTCTGGCCGGTGCCGTTCGCGTGCGCGACGACGTCCGTGTTGCCGAAGTAGACGAAGAGGACGTCCGGGTTCTGGTTGCGCAGGATCGACTCGGTGTCGGCGGCGATGGTGGCGTCGTGGCCCGGGTAGCCCTGCGCGTCACCGTCGAGGACCAGCTTGGCGTCGGCGCCGGGGGTGACCGTGCCCTGGGTGTCCAGCGGCTTCCAGTCGACGGCCGCGTACGTGGACAGCTCGGGCCGCACCTGTGCGAGACGGGCCAGGAAGCCGGGGTACCTGCCGTAGTTCTTGCCGATGAAGGAGTTGTCCTTGACGCCGTGCTTGTCGGGCCAGACGCCGGTGGAGATGGTCGACCAGCCGGGCCCTGAGGAGGTCGCGGCCATCGGGTTGGCGTAGAGCAGCGACAGGCCGTACGTGCCGTTCGCCATCATCGACTTCAGGTGCGGGGCGTTGGCCGCGTCGATGCGGTCGTGGCGGAGCCCGTCCATGCCGATGACGAGCACCTTGTCCTTGCTGGTGCCGTTCGGGAGGGTCGGGGCCGCGGCGTGGGCGGTGGGTGCGGCCGCGAAAGTCGTTGCGGTGGTGGCGGCGGCGACCGCAGCGGTCGCGGCGCCGGCGGCGAGCACGGTACGGCGGGGAATGCCGGGGGTCATCGGCATCGTGGGGTCCTCCGTCGGAGAGTGATGACGTGATGGGAAGTCGCGCCCAGAGCAACGCCCCCGCCGAAGCGGGGGCGTTGGTCCATACCCGTTATCTTTCCGCGATAATCCGCGGGTCACCACGGACGTACGGTGAACTCCTGGCTTCAAGTCAGCTTCCCGTGGCGGACTTCCACGAGTCCACGTACTTCTGGAGGTTGCTGTCGATGTCCTTCCAGTTCGGCTCGAAGACCTGGACGCCCTGCAGGATCTTCGTCAGCTCGATCGCGTTGGCGTCGGCGGCCTTGACGTCGCTGCGCGCGGAGAAGCCGCCGCCGATCTCGCTGACCTGCTTCTGGGCCTTCTCGCTCAGCAGGTAGTCGAGGAGCTTCTTGCCGTTCTCGGTGTGCGGGGCGTCGTTGACGAGGCCCGCGGCGTACGGGAGCGCGAACGTGGTGGGCTTGCCGCCCTCCTTCGCCGGGAACCAGATGCCGAGGTTCGGCATGGACTTGGACTGGGCGAAGTTCATCTGGACATCGCCGTTGGCGACCAGGATCTCGCCCTTGTCGACCTTGGGGGCGAGCTTGGAGGTGGAGGAGGACGGGCCGACGTTGTTGGCCTGGAGCTTCTTCAGGTACGCCATCGCCGGCTCCTCGCCGCCGAAGTCGTGCATGGCCTTGATGACGACGGCGGTTCCGTCGCCCGCGACACCCGGGGTGGAGTACTGGAGCTTGTCCTTGTACTTCGCGTCCAGGAGCTCCTCCCAGGTCTTCGGCGCCTCTGTCAGCTCCTTCTTGTTGTAGATGAAGCCGAAGTAGTTGTTGACGACCGAGGTCCACTTGCCGTCGCCCGACTTGTCGGCGCCGTTGACCTTGTCGCTGCCGGCCGGCTCGTACGCCTGGAGCAGCCCCTTGGAGTCGGCCTGCTGGATGAACGGGGGGAGAGTGACGAGCACGTCGGCCTGCGTGTTGTTCTTCTCGCGAGCGGCGCGCTGCACCATCTCGCCGGAGCCGCCCTCGACGTACTTGACCTTGATCCCGGTCTCCTTCTCGAAGTCCTTGAAGACCTGGTCGTACCAGCCGTCGCCGTTCTCGCCCTTGAGGCCGTCGGCGCTGTAGACGGTGACGACCTTCTCGTCGGAGGCGGCGGAGTCGCCTCCGCAGGCGGTAAGGGGGGCGGCGAGGGCGAGGCTGCCGGTGAGGGCGGCGGTGAGCGTGATGGGGTTGCGGCGCATGACGATGAACAACTCCTTGCGGAATGAGCGGATTTGCCGGATCAGCGATAGCTGGCTCTGGTGCGGATTCGGGAGACGGCGAGCAGGACGAGCAGCGTCGTGGCCATGAGGACCACGGCGACGGCGGAGCCGGTGAAGAGGGAGCCACGGTCGGTGGCCGTGAAGATCAGCACCGGCAGGGGCATCCAGTCCGGGGGGTAGAGCATCATGGTGGCGCTCAACTCGCCCATGGACAGTGCGAAGCAGAGCCCCGCCGCCGCGTTCAGGGACGGCAGCAGCAGCGGCAGCTTCACTCGCCACAGGACGTACGAGGGACGGGCGCCGAGGCTTGCCGCCGCCTGCTCGTACACAGGGTCGAGACGCAGGATCGCCGACGAAACCGACTGGTAGGCAAACGCCGTGACAAGAACGGTGTGCGCGAGGATCACGATCCAGCGCGTGCCGTTGAGGAGCAACGGCGGCTGCGAGAAGGCGACGAGTACGGCGAGGCCGACGACCACGGACGGGACGGCCACCGGCAGCATGAACAGCGCGTCGAGGAAGCGGCGTCCACGCTTCCCGAGGGCGGCGGCGGCGAGTGCGGCCCAGGTGCCGATGGCGAGCGCGAGGAGGCTCGCGATGACCGCCGTGACAAGGCTGGTGGTCAGGGCCTGCAGCGATTCGCCGCGTACGGCCGCCGTGTAGTGCTCGGCGGTCGGCCCGGAGGGGAACGCCCCGGACCAGTTGGTCGAGAGCGACGCCGCGACGACGACGAGGAGCGGCAGCGCGAAGAGCGGCAGGAAGAGGGCGAAGAAGAGGGCCCAGATGGCCCATTTGCCCGTACGACTATGCACCAGCACGGCGGCTCACCACCCGGTAGATCCCGTAGAGCCCCACGGAGATCGCGATGTTGACGACGGCGACCACGCAGGCTGCCGCGTAGTCGGATTCGAGGATCGCCTTGCTGTAGACGAGCATCGGGAGCGTCGTGACGCCCTTGGCGCCGGTGAAGAGCACGATGCCGAACTCGTTGAGGCACATGACGAGGACGAGGCTGCCGCCGGCGGCCAGAGCCGGGAGGGCCTCGGGCAGGATCACCTGCCGGACGATCCGGGCCGGCCGTGCGCCCAGCGAGGAGGCGACCTCCAGCTGCGCCGAGTCCAGCTGCGAGAACGCGGCGAGCAGCGGCCGCATCACGAACGGCGTGAAGTAGGTGATCTCCGCGAGGAGCACGCCCCAGGGCGTCGTCAGGAAGTGGAACGGACCGCTTTCCGCGCCGGTGAGGTCCGTCCACACTCCGTTCGCCATACCGACCGTGCCGTAGATGAACAGCAGCGCGAGCGTGATGAGGAAGGAGGGGAAGGAGAGGAAGACGTCGATGAACTTCGCGACCGCCTTCCCGCCGGGGAACGGCACGAACGCGATGATCAGCGCGAGCGTGAACCCGAGGACGAGACATCCGACGGTCGATCCGACCGCCAGCCACACGGTGGTGGAGAGTGCCTCGCGAAAGGCCTCGGACGCGAAGACGTCGGCGTAGGCGCCGGGGGCGAGGGACTCCTGGACGACGAGGGCGAGGGGGTAGAGGAACACCAGCCCGAGGACGGCGACGGGCGGCAGGGCCCACAGCAGTGTGGTGGGCATACGTTTCTCCCCCAGAGCTCCGCCTGGGAGGTGCCCCCAGGCGGAACGGGTGGGCACAACCCCCGGTGCCGGGCGCCGTTCCGTGAGGCGTTCACCGGGACTAGCCATCGGTCACCCCTGCGGCCAGCAGCACCGCGTCCTCGGGTGCGAAGTGCACCGTCACTTCCTCGCCCAGGGCCGGAGGCAGCCGCAGCTCCCGCAGGTCCGCCTTGACGCGGTGCCCGTCGACGTCGACGTACAGCCGGTGCGTCGCGCCCCGCCACTGGACCTCGGCGATGCGCCCGCGCAGCGCGTTGGGCCCGTCCCCGAGCCCGACGAGGTGCGGCCGTACACAGAGCGTGGCCTGCGCGCCCGGGACCACGTCGGTGGTGGGGACCTTCAGCTCCTGGCCGGCGAAGGTCACGACGTCCGAGCCGACCGTCACCGGCAGCAGATTCGCGTTGCCGACGAACGACGCCGTGAACTCCGTACGCGGCTTGCGGTACAGGTCCTGCGGCGTGCCGCAGTCCTGGAGCCGGGCCTTGTCCATGACGGCGATCCGGTCGGCGAGGGTGAGCGCCTCGACCTGGTCGTGGGTGACGTACAGGATCGAGACGTCCGGCAACTCCCGGTGCAACCGGGCCAGTTCGGCCAGCATCCCGGAGCGCAGCTGCGCGTCGAGCGCGGAGAGCGGCTCGTCGAGGAGCAGGACGTCCGGCCGGATCGCGAGCGCGCGGGCGATCGCGACGCGCTGCTGCTGCCCGCCGGACAGCTCCCGCGGATACCGCTTGGCGTACGCCGCCATGCCGGTCATCTCCAGCGCTTCGGCGACCCGCCCCGGGACCTCGCTCTTCGGCGTCTTCTTCGTGCCCTGCGCCTTCAGTCCGAAGGCGACGTTGTCCTCGACGCGCATGTGCGGGAACAGGGCGTACTGCTGGACCACCATGCCGATGCCGCGCCGGTGCGGGGGCAGGTCGGTGACGTCCTGGTCGCCGATGAACACCCGTCCGGAGAAGGGCCGTACGAAGCCGGCGACGGCGCGCAGCGCGGTGGTCTTGCCCGAGCCGGAGGGGCCGAGGAGTGCCATGACCTCGCCGGGTTCGACGGTCAGGTCGAGCGCGTCCAGGACGGTGTTGCCGCTGTACTCGACGGATACCCGGTCGAACCGGATGCCACTGCGGCTCATATGTCCTCCTCCACGAGGAGGAGGCCGGGCAGTTCGGCGACCGAACCGAGGACGTGCGTGGCGCCGTTGGCCGTCAGCTGGGTCCGGTCGTGGGCGCCGGTCAGCACACCCGCGACGACGCGCGCCCCGGAGCGTACGCCGCTGAGCATGTCGTACGAGGTGTCGCCGGCGACCGCGATCTGCTGTACGCCGTCGACCGCGCCCGTGCGGAGGAAGGCGGCGAGCACCATGTCGGGGAACGGGCGGCCGCGGCCACCCGCGTCGGCGGGGCAGAGAGTGAGGTCCGCCAGGCCCTGCCAGCCGAGTGCGTCGAGGATCGCGTCCTGGGTGACGCGCGCGAAGCCGGTGGTGAGGACGACGGTGCGCCCCTGGGCCTTCAGCTCCTCGATGGCGGCGCGGGCGCCGGGGATCTCGGCGATGTGTCCGCTGTCGACGAGTTCGCCGTACGCCTCCTCGAAGGCCTTGTTGGCCGCCTGGGCCTTGGCCTCGTCGCCGAAGAGATGACGGAAGACGGAGATCTTGGACTCGCCCATGGTGGCGCGTACGTAGTCCAGCTTCTCGGCGTGGTCGGGGGTGCCGTGCTCGACGCCGAGGCGCAGCGCGGCGGCGGAGAAGGCCTGCTCGACGAGGCCGCCGTCGGCGACGGTGGTGCCGGCCATGTCGAGGACGACGAGGTTGAGGTTCTGCGTGTTCGCGGTCTCGGTGTTCGTGGTCATGTGGTGATTCACCAGCCCAGTTCGTCGGCGGTTGTCTCGGCGATGGCGGGCGAGCACGTCATTCCGCGCCCGCCCGGTCCTGTCACCAGCCACACGCCGTCGCGCACCTGCTGGCGGTGAACGACGCGGGAGGTGTCGGTGCACTGCGCGTACACCCCGGCCCAGCGGCGGCGGATCTTCGGCAGCGGCCGGCCGAGGAAGCCCTCGATGACCTGCGTGAGGTGCTCGTAGGGGTCTTCGAGGGTGTCGAAGGCGAAGGGGTGCTCGTACTCGTGGGTGTCGCCGATGGTCAGTCCGCCGTCGCGGCGCTGCACCATCAGCAGCTGCATCTTGTGCGCGGCGGCCGCGGGCTGCTGCGCCTGGCCGGCGTTGAGGGCGTCCAGCGCCTCGGACGCGTACGCCGGGTAGTAGCGGAAGGAGTCGGCGTCGGCCACGGAGGTCGTGAGCGTCTCGCCGAGCGGGTCGGTCTGCGCCATCTGGAGGCGTACGCGACGTACGGGGATGTCACCGGCGACCTCGCGGACGAGCCCGCCGAGCCATGCGCCGGTGCACAGGACGACGGCGTCGCCGCTGTGCACGTCGCCGTGGTCGTCGCGGACCGCGTTCCGGCCGATGACCTCGCGGACCTCGCGCCCGGGGAGGAAGGTGTACCGGCCCGAGGCGAGGAGCGCCTGGCGCAGCGCGAGCTGGGCGGTGCGGGGTTCGACGGCCGCGTCCCGCTCGCAGTGGAGGGCCGCCACGAACTCACCGCGCAGGGCCGGGTTGATGGCACGCGCCTCGTCCACGGTGACCAGCTTGTAGCCACGGGCGGCGGCGTCGGGCCGGGACACGGCCGCCTCGGCGACCGCCAGCTCCAGGTCGTTCCGTACGGGAGTCAGCGAGCCGACGGCCCGGAAGCCGAGCTCGGGGACCCGGGCTCCGATGCCCTCCCACAACTCACGCGCCCGGAGCGCGGTCTCCAGCTCCTCGCCGCCGGCGCGGCCGCTGACCCAGATCTGGCCGAAGTTGCGGAGGCTCGCTCCACGGGCCTCGGCCTCCCGCTCGATCTGTACGACCTCGTGGCCGCGTTCCACTGCTTGCCAGGCGTGCATGGTTCCCACCACGCCGGCTCCTACGACGATGACTCGCATGACGGCAACGGTCCTCGCGGTGGGTGACCCATCGGGGGCCGGTCGGCGACGGGACGGTGAACGGGCCATCAAGGTTGGCCTAGACCCGTTACCTTTCCGTTATCAAGCCCCCGAACCCCGGCAGGAAGGCCCGCCCAGGCCGACCCCCGGATTCAGGTACCCAAGTGCGCCGAACCCCAATTCCCGGGGGACAACCCCCGAACCCCCGACAGGAAGGCCCGCCCAGGCCAACCCTCAGATTCAGGTACCCAAGTGCGCCGAACCCCAATTCCCGGGGGACAACCCCCGAACCCCCGGCAGGAAGGCCCGCCCAGGCCGACCCTCAGATTCAGGTACCCAAGTGCGCCGAGAAGCTGAAGCGGTCGCCTCGGTAGAGGGTGCGTACGCGCTCCAGAGGCCGCTTTGCCGTATCCCGCGAGACGCGGTGGATCAGCAGCATGGGGAGGGCCGGCGGAGTACCGATGAGGAGTGCTTCGCGGGGGGTCGCCAGCACCGTCTCGATCCGCTCGTCCGCGTCGCCGAACTCGATCCCTAGCCGGTCGCGGAGGTAGGCGTAGAAGGACGAGTCAGGGTTGAAGTCGGTGTCCAGCCGGGGCACGCGAGCGACGGAGACGTACGTGCTCTCCAGGCCGACGCGCTCGTCGTCGGCGAGCAGCAGACGCTCCATGTGCCAGACGGGCTCGCCGCGCTCCAGTCCGGTCTCGTCGGCGAGGACCGGCGGGCACGGGAAACGGTCGAGGGAGATGAGGTTACGGCCGGGCGTACGGCCCTGACGTCGTACGCCTTCGGTGTAGCTCGCGAGGGAGAGCGGCTGCTCCAGCTTGGGGCCCGCCACCACGGTGCCCCGCCCCTGGCGGCGCAGCCGGCCCTCCAGCAGCAGTTCGCGCAGCGCCTGGCGCACGGTTTCGCGGGAGACCTCGTACCGTACGGCGAGATCGCGTTCGGTGGGCAGCAGTCCCCCTTCGCCCAACTCGTCCAGCAGAGCGGCCACTTGGGCCTTCACTGCGTAGTACTTGGGGATACGGCCGTGCTCGGGGATGCCGGAGCGCACGGGTGCACCGGGCGCCTGGTCGTTCGGGTAGTCCACGCCGGGATCGTCGCAGATGCTGGTGAACGGCTCGGTGGGCGGCTCGGTGAGCGGCTCGGTGAGGCCCGGTGGGGGCGGCTCCGTGAGCGGCTCGGTGACTGCACTCGTGTGTGGCTCCGTGGCGGCGGGGCACGGCGTCGGTGGGTCAGCGGGCCAGTGCGTCAGTGAGCCGGCTCGTCAGTGGCGGCCGGAGCGGAGCCGGCGGGCCCCTGCGCGAAGGGCCAAGGCTCCGGCGAGGAGCGCACCGACGGCGGCGGCGAGCCCGATCGCGTACCGGTGAGCGGTGCCGGTCGCGGCGAGCTCATGGGGGCGGGGCGGGGCCGTCCCGTACTTCCCGGACTCCTTGCCGGGTTGCCGCTCGGCAGCGTCACCGGATCCGGTGGGCTGGGCGGCCAGCAGGCTGAAGCGGTAGTCGTTGGACTCCCCCACCCAGTCGCCGTCGGCGCCGCGGCGCTGGACGACGGCCGCGTTGGCGACGACCGAGTCGGCGACGGCGCCGGCCGGGAAGGCGAGGCGTACCCGGACCGTGACGGTGCCGCGGGCGGGCAGGGCGAAGCCCGCGAAACCGCCCGGCTCGGCCCCCAGCGCACCGACGGCCTCCCCCTGGTCGGTCCGCTCGAAGGTGACAGGACGCCAGATTCCCGGGGATTCGTCGAAGTACTCCATTCGGATCCGGTCGGGGGTGAGCGCCTTGTCCCGGCCTGCGAGCACCACTACGGGATGGATGTTCTCGCAGGCCCCGGCGGTGGTGTTGGTCAGCTCGATGGAGAACTCGCCGGCGACCGATCCGGCCTGGTACGCGGCCGGGCCCGCCAGGATCCGGGTGGCGACCGGGAAGGCGGGGGCAAGTACGTCACCGCAGGCAGGCTGCTGGTCGACCGGCGCGCCGCCGGGTTCGGGGAGTACGTCGGCGGATCGCGGGGCCGCCGACTCGGGCGGCATCGGCTCCGCGGCGTGCGCGGAGACCGGACCCGCGAGGACGGCCGGCGCGATGGCGGCCGTGGCGGCTCCGGCGGCGAGGGCGGTGCGCAGTCGCATGAGGGACCTCTGCTGATCGCGGGCGAGGGCGGTCGTCGCCCCCGACGCTGCCATGCGGCGGGCCGCCGCCCCGGCACACACGCCTCCAGGCAGCCGAACAATCACACAAATACGCTCTATCGGCCGAGTTGGCCGCCATCCATGCGGCCGAAGAGGGGGGCGAGGACGAGCTGCGCGGCGCCTTCGGCGACCGGGTACGCGCCGGCGTCGGCCAGGGCGACGGGCACGGCGTCGTCGCAGATCGCGGCGCGGACGCCACGTACGAAGGTCTCCCCGGCCGCGGCGACCGTCCGCCCGCCGAGCAGGACCTGGTCGATGTCGAGCAGCCGGACGAGATTGGCGGCGCCGGTGCCGAGCACACGCGCGGCCTCGCCGAGGTCCCCGCGGGCGACGGCGGCGAGGCACAGCGCCTCGATGCAGCCGCGGTTGCCGCAGCCGCAGGCGGGCCCGTCGAGCTGGATGACCTGGTGCCCGAACTCCCCCGCACCCGTGCGGGCACCCCGGTGGAGCACCCCGCCGAGCACGAGCCCGGCGCCCAGGCCCGTACCCAGATGGAGATACGCGAACGACTCCCCGGATCCGGTACTGGCATCGGAACCGGCCAGGGCGGGACCGGGGCCCGAGCAGGAACCGGGGGCGGGTCCCGCGGCGGGGGCGAGACCTGAGCCGGGACCGGGAGCGGGACCGGCGGGGCCGGGGTCGGGGTCGCGGCCGAGGACGAGGCCGAGGCCGGAACCGGAGCCAGAGCCGGAACGGGAACCTTCGCCGGAGGCGGAGCTTTCAGGCCCCCCGCGCAGTGCAAGCCCGAGCGCGGCGGCATTGGTGTCCTTGTCGAGCACAACCGGCAGCCCGATCCGCTCCGTGAGCTCCTCCCGGAGCGGCACGCCCTCCCACGCCGGCGCCCCGGTCACCCGCCCCGGCACGCCGGTCCAGTGATCCAACGGCCCGGGCATCCCGACGCCGACGCCGAGCACCCGTTCCACCGGGCCGGATCCCTGTGACAGCAGGGCCGTCACCTCGTCCGCCGCCGTCGCGAGGACGTCCGGGACCGGACCACCCAGGTCAAGCGCGCAGGTACGGGACGCGACGACCGTGCCGGCGAGGTCGACGAGAACCGCGGTCAGCTCGTCACGGTCGAGATGCAGGCCCACGGCGTGGGCCGCGGAGGGGACCAGACGCAGGACCGTACGCGGCTTGCCGCCGGTCGAGGCGCGGCGGCCCGCCTCCGTGGCCAGCCCTTCCGCACGCAGCCGCGCCGTGATCTTGCTGACGGCCTGGGGGGTGAGCCCCGTACGCTCGGCGATCTCCAGCCGGCTGATCCCCGCCTCGGCCGCACCACCCACACCGGCGTGGCCGCCCGCACCACCCGCGCCGCCAGTACCGCCAGGACCGTCCGTGGCACCGGGACCGCCCGCGCCACCAGGACCGGCCGCGCCGCCGGAACCGCCGGCACCGCCCGCCGTCCGCAGCAGATCCAGCACCAGCGCCGCGTTGTGGCTGCGCAGCACCGGCAGATTCGCACCCGCGTTACTCCTCTTCACCCCGCCATTCTCCGCCGCGCTTGCGCTTTGGCAACACCGTTGCTTAAGTGGAACGCATGACAGGCACTGGCACCGGCTCCCCCTTCCGCGTCGGACTCGTCGGCTACGGCCTCGCGGGCTCTGTTTTCCACGCCCCGCTCATCGCCACCACCGAGGGCCTCACGCTCGACACGATCGTGACGTCGAACGAGGAGCGCCGGGAGCAGGCCCGCGCCGAGTACCCCGGCGTGCGTTTCGCGGCCACGCCCGAGGAGCTGTGGGAGCGTGCCGACGAGCTCGATCTCGTCGTGATCGCCTCGCCGAACAAGACCCACGTCCCGGTCGCCACCGCCGCCCTCCAGGCCGGTCTTCCCGTCGTCGTGGACAAGCCGGTCGCCGGAACCGCCGCCGCCGCGCGCGAGCTCGCCGCCCTCGCCGAGAAGCGCGGCCTGCTGCTCTCCGTCTTCCAGAACCGCCGCTGGGACAACGACTTCCTCACCCTCCGCGGGCTCCTCGCGGACGGTGAACTGGGCGACGTCCAGCGCTTCGAGTCCCGGTTCGAGCGCTGGCGCCCCCAGCTCAAGGGCGGCTGGCGCGAGTCCGGCGCCCCGGAGGAGATCGGCGGTCTCCTCTACGACCTGGGCAGCCACGTCGTCGACCAGGCCCTGGTCCTCTTCGGCCCGGCGGTCCGGGTGTACGCGGAGTCCGACGTACGCCGCCCCGGCGCCGAGACCGACGACGACACCTTCATCGCCATCACCCACGCCGGCGGCGTGCGCTCGCATCTGTACATGAGCGCCACCACCGCCCAGCTCGGCCCGCGCTTCCGGGTCCTCGGCTCGTCCGCCGGTTACGTGAAGTACGGCCTCGACCCGCAGGAAGCAGCCCTGCGCGACGGCAACCGCCCGTCTCCCGGACAGCCGTGGGGCGTGGAGCCGGAGTCGCTGTGGGGCCGCGTCGGCTCAGGGGAGTCGCCGCTGACCGGCGGCGGGCGCCCGCTGAGGACCCTGCCCGGCGACTACCCGGCGTACTACGCGGGCATCGCCGCCGCCCTGCGCGACGGCACCCCGCCGCCGGTCACCGCCCACGAGGCCGCCGACGCCCTCGACGTCCTGGAGGCGGCCCGCCGCTCCGCCCGCGAGGGCATCGCCGTGGAGCTCGGCGCATGAGCGACACCGCCGGCATCGCCGCACTCGAAGCCCAGGAACGACAGCTGACGCTGCGCCAGTTCACCTACGACGACGCCTGGACGCTCGGCTCGATGCTCGTCGAGCTCGCGCGCGAGCGGCACGCGCCGGTCGCGATCGACATCCGGCGCGGCCCACAGCAGCTCTTCCACTGCGCGCTGCCCGGCTCGTCGGCGGACAACGACGCGTGGATCGACCGCAAGCGGCGGGTCGTCGAACGCTACGGCGAGAGCTCCCTCCTCGTCGGCAGCCGTTTCCGCGCCAAGGGCACGACGTTCGAGGAGTCGTCCCGCCTGGACCCCGACCGGTACGCGGCGCACGGCGGCTCGTTCCCGATCCGCGTCCACGGCGCGGGCGTCGTCGGCACAGTCACGGTCTCCGGCCTCCCCCAGGCCGAGGACCACGCGATGGTGGTGGAGGCGCTGGAGCGCCTCATCTCCACCTGAGCCCGCGGAGGGGGTGAATCCCCCGCACCCCCTCCGCGGCCCCTTCGCGGCCCCTTCGTCCACGCCGCCCGCCGAGGTCTTCTCTCCGCGCCTGCCGAGGCCCTTCTCCGCATCGCCCGTCGAGGCCCGGCTCCGCATCGCCCGTCGAGGCTGCATACATACGGGAGATATCAGCATTCAGGTGGTTTCGCCGACCATCTCCCTTCAGCTCCCGGTCATTCTCCGATTTCCCTCACACGATGAGCGCAGGAATCCCGACGCGCGGTTGTCTCGCGACCGCGAAAACTCGAGATGAGGACCTGCGTTGACGTCCAGAACGAGAGCTCGGCGAGTTCTGCCACTCCTGCTGGTCACGCTCGCCCTGAGCTTGGGCCTGCCACAGGCGACGGCCGGCACTCCGGCGGAAAGCGGCACCCCGACGGAGAGCGCTACTCAGGCGGAGGGCGAGCAGTCCGCCGTGGTGACGACGGACGAGATCCGGGTGCCCGCGGCGAGAGTCGCCACCCCGAGCGGTGACGCCCAGCCTGTGAAGTGGACCCCGCCACCGGCGCCGCGGCTCACGGCGACCGCCGAGGAGCTCACCGCGTCCCGGTCGATGAAGCCGCCGAAGCGCCCGGCAGTCCCCGTCCGGCGGTCCGGTGCACTCGCGCCGCCCCCACTCCAGAGCAACTTCGAGGGACTCGGCCAAAGCCCGTCCGGCGCCCGCCCACCGGACACCCACGGCGCCGTTGGACCCAACCACTTCGTGGAAGTCACGAACGGCCGTGGGCTCGGCATGTTCCAGAAATCGGACGGCGCGCTCGTGAAGAACGTGACGTTCGCCAGTTTCTTCGGCTACACGGCGCAGACGATCTTCGACCCGCGAGTCGTCTACGACAAGAAGTGGAACCGATGGGTCGTCGTCGCCACGGCGTTCCAGGAGAGCGCCACGATCCAGAACGTCTTCCTCGCGGTGTCCACGACCTCCGACCCCACAGGCTCCTTCTACATCTACAAGTTCGACGCGCCGGAGCCGTCGGGTGATTTCTTCGACTTCCCACAGCTCGGCATGGACCAGGACGCCGTGATCGTCACGGCCAACATCTTCGCCGGGAACACCTACGTCCGTTCGCGGGTGCTGGGCATCGCCAAGTCGGACATCTACAACGGACGTCCTCTCTCCATGCTTTACCAAAGCCTCGGCACGGTGGGCAGCTTGGCGCCTCCGATCGTGGAGGACAACAACGCGAACGCGTATCTCGTGGTGGCCAACGCCGGCTCGCCCACCGCACTGAGACTGTTCCGCGCGAGTGGCCTCGGCCGGAGCAACGCGAGCATCGCCGCCGCGGTCAACGTGCCGGTTCCTGCGTTCTCGCTGCCGCCGGACGCACGTCAGCCCGGAGTCGCCGACCGGCTCGACACCTCGGACGCCCGCTTCCAGAACGCCAGTACGCAGATCGGCAACCGACTCCTCAACGTCCACACCATCAACGTGGGCGGCTTCCCGACGCCGCGGTGGTACCAGATCAACACCAGCACCAACACGGTGGCTTCCACGGAGCGGGGCCTCCTCCGTGAAACCGTCGATTCCGACGACTTCAACCCGGCGGTTGCCGGTTCGCCCGTCGGCGGCACCGCCTCGAACCCCATCGGCCGGATGTTCTTCACCTGGTCCTCGACCGATGCGGTCGGCTCGGGCCTGCACCATGCCAGGGTGAAAGGCAGCGGTCGGCTGGCCACCGATCCCGTCGACGTCACCGGGGGCTCGACCCTCGCCACGGCGACGACTCCGTACAACCCGTCGGCCGACACCGTTGAGCGGTGGGGCGACTACTCCGCGGTCTCGATCGACCCGGTGGCGGGCGGCACCTGCGTCATCGGCCAGCGTGCCTGGATCGTGAACGAGCGACATGTCAACACGACTCAATGGGGCTCGCGATTCGGCAGGCTCGGCTTCTGCTGACCGGACACGCGGCGGCGAGGTGGCGGGACGGCGGGTGCGGGATGGCGGGGTATGGGGCGGTCAGGAACGACCCAGCCCCGCCCTGCCCCGCCCCCCGCTCCGAAGGAGTGAGCGCCATGCCGGAGCGTCCCAGCCGCCTTCACCGTCCCAGGCGCCTTCGCCGTCCCGCCCCATCGGGAATGCCCGTACGGCGGTACCGTCCGCTCGCCGCGGCACCGCTGGTCGTGCTGGTCGCACTCACCACCGGATGCGGGACTTCACCCGACGTGCAGTCCAGCAGTTCCCCGACACTGCGGCCGTCCGGGGTGAGGGGTGTGGTCGTCCTGTATCCGGTCTGCCCGATCGAGAGCAGCCCGATCGGGAGCAGCCCGGCAGAGGGTGGTGAGGACCCCTGCCGTGCGGTACCGACCGCGGCGACCGTGCGGGTACGCGACACCGCGGACGCCCTCGTGGCGACCGCGCGTGCCGAGCGCGACGGCAGGTTCCGGGCATTGCTGCGGCCCGGCGAGTACGTGCTGGAGGCCACGGCCCCCAGGAGCACCGGCTGTCACCCGATCGGCGTGACCGTCTCGCCCGGCACGTACACGGACGTGACCGTCCGCTGCGACACGGGCATCCGCTGAGGGCGCAGAGCCACGGCGCCCGTCGGCCCCGCGCAGGGCCGGGCCGGGCCGGGGGCACCGGCCCTGGACCACCTGGCCGGGGCCGCCGGGCGGGGGCCGCCACCGGGACGTGTTACGCGTCCTTCAGCTCCTGCCGCTGTCGGCCGAGCCCCTCGATCTCCAGCTCGACGACGTCCCCGGACCGCAGGAACGGCTTGGGCTCGGGCTGCCCCAGCGCCACACCCGCCGGCGTACCGGTGTTGATGACATCACCCGGGTACAGGGTCATGAACTGGCTCACGTACCGCACCACTTCGGCCACCGGGAAGATCTGGTCCGCGGTGGAGCCGTTCTGCTTCAGCTCACCGTTGACCCAGAGCCTGAGCGACAGCGCCTGCGGGTCGGGCACCTCGTCCCGCGTCACCAGCCAGGGGCCCAGCGGGTTGAACGTCTCGCAGTTCTTGCCCTTGTCCCACGTGCCGCCGCGCTCTATCTGGAACTCCCGCTCCGAGACGTCGTGCGCCACCGCGTACCCCGCGACATGTGCGAGAGCCTCCTCATGGGACTCCAGGTAGCGCGCGGTACGTCCGATGACCACCGCGAGCTCGACCTCCCAGTCCGTCTTCTCGCTCTTGCGCGGTACGAGCACGGTGTCGTTCGGTCCGACGACCGTGTCCGCCGCCTTGAAGAAGACGACGGGCTCGGCGGGAGTCGCCGCACCGGTCTCCGCCGCGTGGTCGTGGTAGTTCAGCCCGATGCACACGACCTTGCCGATGCGGGCCAGCGGCGGGCCTATGCGCAGCCCGGTCGCGTCGAGCACGGGCAGCTCACCGGCCTCGACCGCCTCCCGGATCCGGCCGAGCGCGGCATCGTCGGCGAGCAGCTCGCCGTCGATGTCCGCCACCAGCCCGGACAGGTCCCGCAGTGTCGTCCCGTCCTGGTCGAGCAGCGCCGGACGTTCAGCACCCGCCGTACCGACACGCAGCAGCTTCATGTTTCTTCTCCCTGTGGTCGAGGTGGCCCCGGCTGAGGGTCCCCCGCCGTAAGGCAGGGGCACTGTGCGGCTCATTGGAGGATTGGTTGATCCTCCAAGACATCAGACCAGCCTGCAAGACCCCGTTCACAACCTGGACCGTTACCCAGCGGTAGCGAGGGCGCCGGCCACCGGAGTGTCCCGGTACAGGAACACCCTCTCCACTGCGCTCCAAGTGGTGCTGGTGACGACATAGAGCGCGGCGGCGAGCGGCACGACCGCGACGGTGACGAGCGTGGCGAACGAGAGCAGCGGCATCACCTTCGTCATGGCCCCCATCCCCGGCAGTTGCTGCCCCTGATCCAGCGGACCGGCGGCCGCCAGCTGACGCTTGGTGCGGACGTAGTTGAACGTGGCCACGGCGGCGACGATCCCGAACAGCGCGACGTACACCAGCCCGGCCGGCCCGAATACCCCACCGTCCCCGAGCGCGTCCGCCCACCTGCCCCCGAGCGGGGCGGCGAGCAGGCTGTGCCCGAGCAGCCCGTTCGCCACGCCACCGATCTCCGAGCTGGAGAACAGCTGGTACATGAGGAAGAACGCCGGCAGCTGCAGCAGGCTGGGCAGACAGCCCGACAGCGGCGAGACCTTCTCCCTGGCATGCAGCTCCAGGACCGCCTTCTGCAACCGCTCCGGGTCCTTGCCGTGCTTCCTGCGCAGCTCGGCGACCTGCGGCGCGAGCCGGGTGCGGGCCTTCTGCCCGCGCGCGGCCGCACGCGAGAGGGGAAGGACGGCGAGCCGTATCAGCGCGGTGAAGAGGATGATCGCCGCGGCGGTGGCGGAGCCGTGGAAGAGCGGCTGGACCACATCGGCGAGCCGCTCGACCAGCGAAGCGAAAACGGAATTGAAAGAGGCGAAAGCGGACATGGAGGCCCTCCGGGTCTCGTCGTGCCGGAAACAAACAGACATGTCGGCATGACGACCCGCGAAGGGGTACCGGAAAGTACGCGGCTGGGCAGATGCGCGGCTGCCCGGTTGAGCAGATGCCCGGACGAGCAGATGCGCGGATGAAGTGAGGGTGCCCCTACGCGGCCGTCGTGCAGGGACGGCCCGGGGCTCGAGGCCTGGTGCGGCCCGATGCGTCGGGATCGCGCTGCGGCAGGAAAGCCGTCCGCCGCTCGCGGTCACGTATCGCTGTCCGTATTCGCGTGCGCGGCACCCGCGGAACGGACCGCGAGAGGACCAGCGCACAGGCGATGAGCGCGGCGCCCGCTGCGGCCGTGGCGGCAAGCGCGACGGCGACAGAGAGTCCGATGCCTTCGGCCACGAAGACTTCGACGAGAACGAAGAGCAGCAAAGCGATCGGCCGCAGAGCACGCAGCAACTGTCCGGTCACGAGCGCCTCCTCCCTCTGCCCTCTACGTCTTCCTCGCACAGAGCTCTCTGCTCTGTGCGCACTGCTCTCTGGCCTCTGCTCGGTGCTCCTCCTCGTACGGAGCGGCCCCGCTCGGGCGATACGAACCTTCATTCGTTATACACGAGCAAAATCCGCTCCGGGTTCCCTGTGGATAACCCGCACAGTGCGCTCACACGCGCTCCGCTTCAAGCGGCTCCAGGAGTCGGCGCGGCTTGAGCAGCGCACGGCTGACCGGGTCCGAGGGGTTCGGGTCGAGACCAGGCCCGGGGAGCATCTCGATATCGGCGGGCGGTACCCCGACCCCGCATGCAGGGCATTCGCCGTACGCACCCAGCTCCGTACCGCACGCGGCATGGCGGAACAGCCTCATCGGCCGGACGCCGGGGAGGCCGTGCCCCCACAGCCCCAGCGAGCGCAGAGTGGGCCAGAGCGCGAGGCCGCGCTCTGTGAGGACGTACTCGTCGCGCGGCGGTGACTCCTGGTACCGGCGCTTCTCCAGCACCCCGGCGCTGATGAGCGCCTGCAGCCGCCCCGCCAGCACGGCGCGCGGGGCGCCGAGGTGGATCAGGAAGTCGTTGTAACGGCGCACGCCGAAGAATGCGTCGCGCACAACGAGGAGTGTCCACCGTTCACCGATGACCTCGAGCGCGCGGGCGATCGAGCACTGCTGCGCGGCGTAGTCCTTGCCCAGAGCCATGCCCCCAGCGTAACCGCTGAAGGTTCATTGACCGAACCAAGCGTGCTACCGTCGAAGCAGGCGATAGGTTCATTCACCGAACCTTCCTGGCCTGGCCTGGCCTGGCCTGGCCCCGTCCGGACCCGGGCCAAGACCTGCACAGCCACACGACGCGGCTCGACTCGACTCGACTCGACTTGGGGAGTACATGGCACACCCGGCACGGCCCACACGCACCGCGCGACCTCGGTCCAACGAGCAGTGGCCCGCAGAGCCGCAGCCCAACGGGCAGCGGTCCGCAGAGTCCCGGTCCGCAGCGCCGCACGGGACCGGAGCAACCAACCCGGCCACCGGCCACCGCACCGGCCACCGCCCCGACCCCGACCCTGGCCCTGGCGCCCACCCCAGTCCCCGCCCAGGTGCGACGCTCGCCGTCACCAGCGCCGCGACGGCCGTCGCGCTCATGAACTACACCGCGCCGATGCTCACACTCCCCGGCATGACGGCGGCATTCGGGACCCCACCCTCCGCGCAGGCATGGCTGCTCAACGGCACCCCGCTCGGCCTCGCCGCCCTCCTCCTCGTCGCAGGCAGCCTCGCGGACGACTACGGCCGGCGCCGCGTGTTTGTCGCCGGCACGCTCGCGCTCGGTCTCACGACCGGGCTCGGCGCGTTCGCCGACTCGACCCTGACCTTCACCCTCGCCCGTATCGCCCAGGGCGCCGCGAGCGCGGCGATCCTCGCCAGCAGCCTCGGTCTGCTCGTCCACGCCTTCCCGGCGGGTTCCGCGCGGATCAGGGCGACCGGCGTGTGGGGAGCGTTCGTCAGCGCGGGGATCGCGCTCGGGCCACTGCTGGCCGGCGCCCTCGGCACGCTCGACTGGCGGCTCGTGTACGACGTCCTCGCGGTCGTCGCGCTCGCGACCGGCGCCGCAGCCTTCCGCATCCTGACCGAATCCCGCGCACCACGCGGCGGACGCCCCGATCTGCCCGGCGCGCTGGCCCTCGGCCTGTCGCTGACCGCGCTGCTCACGGCCCTGACCCTGGGCCGCGACGGCTGGCTGCGCGCGCCGGTCGGGCTGCTGACGGCCGCGTCCGTGGCCCTGCTCGCAATGTTCGTGCTGGTCGAGCGCAGGACCACGACCCCGATGATCGACCTCGGGCTGTTCCGGCGCCCGCTCTTCCTTGCCGCTTCGTCAGGCGGGCTGTTCACGGGCCTCGCCGTGATCGGCCTGTTCAGTTACCTCCCGACGCTGCTCCAGCGGGCTGCGGGGATGTCCCCGCTCGGCACCGCATGGTTGTTCCTGCTCTGGTCGGGTACGGCCTTCCTGGTCGCCCTCCAGACGAAGCGACTGGCGGGCCGTATCACTGCCCGGCACCAACTGGCCCTGGGCTTCGCCCTGTCAGCGGCGGGCGTGCTCGCGATGCTCGGCGCGGTGTCCGCAACGGGCAGCACGGGTGGCTGGATACGTCTGCTGCCCGGCCTGGTCGTGGCCGGAGTGGGCAGCGGCCTGCTCAACGCCGCGCTCCCCCACCTCGCCGTCGAGTCCGTACCGCCGGAACGCGCGGCGATGGGCTCGGGCGCCAACAACACGGCCCGCTATATCGGTTCAGCCGCGGGCGTGGCCCTGATGATCGCGGTCTCCGCGGCCGGTACGAACGCGGCGCTGGTCGTCTCGGCAGGGCTGTCTCTGCTGGGCGCGGCTGCTGTGCTGGCGTTCCGGCCGGGACGCGCAGTGCCAACTGCCCGCCGCTAGTGGCCGTCGACGATCTCCATGCCCGGTGCGAAGTGCGCAACGGCGGCAGTGAGCCGGTCCTTGTCGAGGCGCCAGCCGTTCACGGCTCTGGACGCCATGAGCAGGTCGATCGGTACGGGCGCGAGCGCCCCGCCCACGGCGCGAGCGAGCCGCCCCTGCCCAGGGCCGGGCAGCGCAGGCGCGCCCTCAGGGTGAGCCACGCCGATCCATGGGATCGTCGCGTGCGGTACGTGCTGCCGCCAGAGCACCACGGCCGTGATGTCCGCCCACGGCACATGGACGGTGGTGGCCCGGTATCGGAGGGGGCTCCCGCCGAGGAGTACGCCCGACTCGTCGACACGGAGCGCCACCTTCCGGGTCAGCGCCCCCGCGGCCATGAGCAACCCTCCACCGCCGAACAGGACCAGGACCGTGATCCGCTGTCCCCAGGAGAAGCCGGCTCCCGGTATCAGCACGCACGCACAGAACAGGACAGAACCACCCAGGACCGCGACGGTCCGACGATCGAACCCGTACCGCGCCTCGTAGACGGGCGCTTTGCTGCTACTCATGGATGGATCATGACGACTACCCGCCCCTGCGAGTAGGCATGAACAAGTGACGGATCACCGGCACGAGCTGAGATGTGCCGACCGGCACGCCGGACCGACGACGGGGCAGTCCACCGGTGACCGCCTATCGAGGCCCTGCCGAGCCGCATAGAGGCTTCAACGAGGCTTCATCGAGGCGAGCTTCCCCCACACCACCAACCGGTACTTGGACGTGTACTCGGGCGTGCAGGTCGTCAACGTCACGTAATAGCCGGGCTCGTTGTACCCGTACCCCGGTTTCACCACACTCCGCGGCACGGCCGCGATCACCCCGCCGTCACGCGCGGATGTCTGAGGCAGCCCCTTGTCCACCACATAGGTGAAAACCCCTGCCCGCGTCTCGACCACGACCCTGTCCCCGCTCCGCAGCCGGTTGATGTACCGGAACGGCTCGCCGTGCGTATTGCGATGCCCGGCGACCGCGAAGTTGCCGGGCTGCCCGGGCTGCGCGGTCTGCGGATAGTGCCCCACGTACCCCTTGTCGAGAACGCCCCGTTTCGCGATGCCCTGCGCGACGGGGGCGACGACCCCGAGCCGGGGGATGCGGAGGACGGCGTAGGCCTGGTCCCAGCGGGGCGTGCTCTGCCGGGCCGCCTGGCCACCTGCTCCGCCACCGCCCCCCTCCCCCGTCCCGGACGCGCTCCCCCCGGCATCGGGCCCCGGGTCCGCATCGGCGCCGTCGGCGCCGGTCTCAGGGGCCTCCGGGGCAGCCTCCCCCCACTCCCGCTCCAGGGCCTGGACCTGACGCCCTGCACCTTCCTTGGCCTGCCGATTGGTCCACCAGAGCTGATGAACGACGAGCAGCAGCACCACCACACCCAAGGTCACCGTGACCTCGGCTCCGACCCACAGCCCGCGGGCGAGCGTGACCCGGCCGCGCACCGGGCCACGCACCCGGCCGCCCCGGGTCCGCCGACGCTGTACGACCACAGGAATCCGCTCGGAACTCCGCTCAGATCTCCGCCCAGGCATCCGCTCCCGCACGGCCCGCACGATAAGGGCAGCCCCTCCAAGTCACCAGTCCCCTGCGGAGCCCCGTACAGCAGTACGGTGTGCTGCATGCGCCCCGACACGCCTGCCGACCACACCGCCGAAGCCGAGCGTCTGCTGCGCACAGCGGAGCAGTATCCGGAGGACCGTGAACCACTGCTGCTGCAGGCCGCGGCCCACCTGGAGCTGGCCGGCGACCGCGACCGCGCGACCGGCCTGTACGACCGTCTCCTCTCCGACGCTCCGGAGAACCCGCACCTGATCAAGGCGCTCCAGGCGGCGAACCTGTGGGAGTACGGCCACGACGCGGAGGCTCGCGCGATCATCGAGGGCATCCGCGCAGCCGCCCCGGATGACGCGGCCCCGTGGGAGATCGTCGCCGAGACCCTCGAGGCCCACGACGAGCTCGACGCGGCCCACTCCACGTTCACCACAGCGGTGACCCGGCTCGTCGACCCGGACGACGAGATCCCGTACCCGTCCCAGTCCCTCCTCACCGGCCGCCACCGCGTCCGCCGCCTGCTGGCCCTGCCCCACGACACCTGGGACTCCCTGGCGGACCGCCTCCATACCGCGGCCGTCCCCCTCGACGAGCTCCACGACCCCAAGCGCCTCTGGGCCCTCGGCTCCTCGGACCCCACCGAACTCCGCGCCGAAATCGCCCGCCTCCGCACCGAACTCGGCACCTACCGCGCGGCCCTCTCCCGCCCCTTCCCGGTCGCGGTCCTCCACTGGCCGGCCCCGGAACTCACCGAACTCCTCACCGCGTACCCCTCACTGGCGGCCGAGTACCCCACCCACGACGACCACCTCACGTCCATCGAGTCCGCCCTCCGCGACCTCTCCGCCACCGGCACGGGCAACCTGGGCATCGTCACCGGCACGGTCCCGTCGTACGAGGCCTTCGCAGCCTCCGAGTCCGCGTCCCCCGCGGATGCATCGCTGCTGCCGCAGTACGCGACGACCCTTGCGGCCCGAGGGAAGGCGGTGCCGTGGCCTCCGGCGAAGGCTGCGGCTTGCTGGTGCGGGTCGGGGGTGGCGTACAGGGAGTGCCACGGGGCGGAGCGTGCCTAACGCTCTGTCAGTGACTCCTGATATCAGTAGGAGGATCTGAAACGGGGAGGGAAATAGATGACGGGTTCCGTCGACGCCAGCCTGCCGGTCACTGGCCTCTACGAGCAGCTGATCACCCTGCGATTGGAAACCCAGCTCAAGAATCTCAGCGCCGGGGGTAGCTGGCATGCCATCGATGACGTCGTGGGACCCGAGTCATCGCCTCACGTCATCGCGCGGCACGTCGCCGAGACCATGAGGCGCGTCCTTGAGAGGCTGCCAGCGGCGGAACGCGTTCACGCGGCGAACCACATCCTTGAGTCGATGAACACCATTGACGGTGCTCGCGAGTGGGTCGATCTTGTCGCTGAAGGCCCCCGTCAGCTGCTCGCAATCGCTGAGCAGGAAGCCAAGGGCGTCTACTCCATCCGACCCGCAACGCCCTTGTCCGAGACCGCACTCATCACCAACTCCCCGGAAGATCCGAGCCTCGGCTTCGAATTGCGTGCTGAGCTCGCAACGGCTGACCGCGTGGACCTGCTCTGTGCCTTCGTCAAATGGCACGGGCTGCGGGTCATCGAGCAGTCCCTTGAAGCAGCTCATGCGCGAGGCGTACCGATTCGCGTCATCACCACGACGTATATCGGCGCCACGGAGCGACGAGCCTTGGACCGTTTGGTGCAGAAGTTCAACGCAGAGGTGAAGGTCAACTACGAACTGCGATCGACGCGCCTCCACGCCAAGGCATGGCTCTTCCGCCGTAACAGCGGATACGACACGGCGTACGTGGGCAGCTCCAACCTGTCGAAGGCTGCGCTCCTCGACGGCCTGGAGTGGAACGTCCGCCTCTCGTCCATCGCCACTCCCGATGTGCTGCGCAAGTTTGAAGCGACCTTCGACTCCTACTGGAGCGAGTCGGCCTTCGAGTTGTACGACCCCCATCGTGACGCCACGCGCCTCGATGAAGCGCTGCAGCAGGCAGGCCGGGGAACCAGCGGCACCGATGGTCGTCACGTCACCCTCTCCGGGCTGGAGGTACGCCCGTACCCACACCAGCGCGACATGCTGGAACGGCTTGAGGTGGAGCGCGAAGTCCACGGCCGTCACCGGAACCTGCTGGTTGCCGCGACAGGCACTGGCAAGACCGTCATGGCTGCTCTCGACTACAAGCACCTGAGGCAGAAGTACGGCCCAGATCTGCGCCTGCTGTTCGTCGCCCACCGCCAGGAGATCCTTCGGCAGTCGCTCCGCACGTACCAAGACGTGCTGGTCGACGCCAACTTCGGCGAGGAACTGCACAGCAGCATCGTTCCCGAGGATTGGAAGCATGTCTTCGCCAGCGTCCAGTCCCTCAATGCTCGGTCACTGGAGCGTCTTGCTCCCGACCACTTCGATGTTGTCGTCATCGATGAGTTCCACCATGGGGTGTCGCCCACCTATCGAAGGATCATCGATCACTTCACCCCCCGCGAACTGCTCGGCCTGACGGCCACGCCGGAACGGATGGATGGCCGCAACGTTCAAGACGAGTTCTTCGACGGGCGCATCGCTGCAGAGATGAGGCTCTGGGAGGCGCTTGAGAACGACCTGTTGAGTCCCTTCCACTATTTCGGCGTGACGGACAACACCGATATGAGTGCCATCACCTGGAAGCGAGGCTCGTACGATGCCTCGGCACTCAGCAACCTCTTCACTGGCAACGACGCCCGTGCCCGCCTCGTCGTTCAGGCCGTCATGGACAAGGTCACCGACCCTGGTTCCATGCGGGCCCTTGGCTTCTGCGTGTCCGTCCCGCACGCTCATTTCATGGCGGACTTCTTCCGTCGTGCCGGCCTGAACGCTGTCGCACTGTCTGGCGAGACGCCTCGTGATGAACGCAAGGCGGCACTCGACGCCCTGAGGTCAGGTGAGCTGCAGGTCATCTTCTCGGTCGACCTCTTCAACGAAGGTCTGGACATCCCGGACGTCGACACGCTTCTCCTACTGCGCCCGACATCGAGCGCCACTGTCTTCCTTCAGCAGCTGGGGCGCGGTCTCCGACGGACCGAGGGCAAGGCAGTGCTCACCGTCCTGGACTTCATCGGCCAGCACCGTAAGGAGTTCCGCTTCGAGGAGCAGTTCCGAGCCCTGACCAATCTGACGCGCAACCGACTGCTGACCAATATCGAGCACGACTTCCCGAAGCTTCCCTCCGGCTGTCAGATCGTCCTTGAGTCCAAGGCCAAGGAGATGATCATCGACAACATCCGCAGCCAGATCAGCGTCAATGTGACGCAGCTTGCCCGTGAGGTCAGCCAGTACGGCGAGCCTCGGCTCTCGGAATACCTCAAGGAGAGCGGCCGCGAGCTCAAGGAGATCTACCGAGGCAACGGCAACTCCTGGACGGGCCTCCTGCGCCGCGCCAAGCTCCTGCCCGCTCCTGCCCCGGAAGGCGAAGAGGCGCTCCTCAAGCGCGTCTCCGCGTTCCTTCATGTGGACGACCCTCAGCGCGTCGCTGCGTACACGAAACTTCTCGAGGACGACGCCCCGGCGTACGACGACCTCAGCGAACGCGAGCAAGCGTACGCGCGCATGTTCTACTTCTCGCTCTGGCCTCTCGGCGGCTTCGCTACGTACCAGGAGGCGCTGGACTCACTCCGCCCGCACCACGCCTTCCGCAACGAACTCCGCCAGGTTCTGGCCCACGTCCTTGACCGGGCAGACCACGTCCCGGTCCCTCTCCTCGGTGACCTCGCCGGCCTCCCCCTCACGGTCCACGCTTCGTACAGCCGCGAGGAGATCCTCCCCGCCCTGGGCCAGTCCTTCATCGGCGGCTTCATGCCCGGCCACTTCCGTGAGGGTGTGAAGTGGTGCGAGAACATCCGCGCCGATGCGCTCCTGATCACCTTGGAGAAGGACGAGAAGGACTTCTCACCTCAGACGCGCTACCGGGACTACGCCATGAGTGACTCCCTGTTCCACTGGGAGTCCCAGAACCAGACCTCGGATACGTCCCCAACGGGTGTCCGCTACCAGGCCCACAAGGAACAGGGCACTCACGTCCTCCTCTTCGTCCGCCGCTACAAGAAGACGGACATTGGCGGGCCACAGCCCTGGATGCTGTTGGGCCGAGCCGACTACGTCGAGCACAAGGGCAGCAAGCCGATGGGCATCACATGGAAGCTCCAACACGAGGTGCCGGCTGACGTCTTGACCTACTCAGCGATCGCAGCAGGCTAACTTCTCTGCCGCCGCGGTCAGGTTCGGGCCTCGAAGCCCGAACCTGACCACGGGGGGGATCACTCCACGGAGTTCGTGACGGCGTCCACGACCTGCGCTATCTCCTTTGCCACCCCAGAGCCTGCCTCAATTGCGGACTGCAGTTGGGTTGCGCCGGTGGTGAAGACGACTGACGCTGCCACAAATCCGAGAAATGCTCGCTTCCATTTTCCACCTGTCTCAGCATCAGCCCCGGTCAAGACAGTCGAAGCCTGAGCAAGCGAGCCGATTACGCTATTCGTCTCGCGTGAAACTCGAGCAACGCCGAAGATCTCTACATTACTTATGAGCCAGAGAAGGTGATGGATCTGAGCAACGATCTGATCCTTCAACCCTGCTGGCAGCTCAGAGTCGGGTGTATCGGCAATGATCGCGAGCCATGAATTGCAACTGTCACTCAGGGCCTCAAGGTTATCCCCTTGGGGAGCGGAACTCGTGTCATGCAACGCTCCCGCCACGAGGTCAGCCGCCGACTCGAGGTGGTCGAGCATCTCTTGAGTGATTAGCACTCGGGCGGGGCGCGCAGGGTCGGCCCAACCGACATTCGGCTGCACGATAGCCTGCCACCACTGAGAAAAGTAGCGCGAAAATCTAATCCGAGAACGCTCCGGCAGCGCTTGTATCTGTTGAATCGTCTCAGATAGCAGAGACGCAACCTCGGCATGCCGACGCGCAAACTCGTCTGATTCCCACTCCGTCTCAAGCGCTACAGCCCAACCTTCACTGAAGGTCGACGCCCCCGATTCGCACACCTTCACCAAAATTGCGTGCAGGTGATGCGGACTTGTCCCCAAAACCAGGCTCCCCATTCTTCCGCGTTTCCACTATCCCATCCGGGAAGCCACAAAACTATCAGGGGGATCGCCAGAACACCCGAGTGCGCGGCCATCAGGACACGCAGTTATCCAGTATCTCCAGATAAGGGATGTTTGACAGAAAAGATCCCGCCCGCCCCAATTCGTCCAATGATTTCAACCCGCCATGCGAACCCTTTCATGCATGACCGCGGTACTGGGCGCTATCGTTTGCCAAAACTCGGGGAGGAGAATTTATGGCGATCATCAAGCACGCAGCCCGTCAGACCCTCGGGCAACTCATCGGGGCGAACAATCCGCCTGTAGAGGTGCCCAATGACAGCCAGCGGCAGTACGCCTGGGGGAAGAGGGAGGTTGACACGTACTGGTCCGACATTCAGAAGTTTATGAGGGCTCGCCGCGCTGGAACTGAAGCATCGGCAGAATACTTCATCGGCCCCATCGTCACCATTACGGACGACAAGGTAACCAGCCGGTCACTCCTTGATGGACAACAGCGCCTCACCACTTCAACTATCCTCATCGCCACCATTAGAGACACCCTCGGCAGGATGGCTTCGACCGAAGCTCGCGTTATGGCGAACAACATCCAACGCGACTACATCGCACGAAAAGACGGCCGCCACTCGCGTCCACAATACTTCCTAACCCTCTCCCTCTTCGATCGGGACTTCTTCAGGGACTTCATTCAAGACTGGAACGAGACCACCGGGAAAGTCGCAAACACAGAGCAGTCATCTCGCCCCTCACACAAACTGATAGAGGACGCCAGTTCGCTATTTCACTCGCACGTAGCTTCAGCGCTACAAGAAATCCCGATGGAGGACGACCGCCTCGATTGGCTTGACGAGCTTAAAGATTGCCTAGTAAAGGGTCTTGTATTCGTCGAGGTGCAGACACCCACTTCCAGCGATGCCAATGAGGTATTCGAAACCATCAATTCTCGCGGGAAAGACTTGTCTACCGTCGATCTCGTCCGAAACTTCCTGATGGAAAAGAGCAGGGATGATGGCGAGAAAGATAGAGTGAACAATGCCTGGCAATCGCTCCTCGACGGCTTCGAGCGACGGGAGGACATAGAGAAGTTCCTCCGCCACTTCTGGGTCGCCCGGCACGGCGACGTCAGATCGCATAGTCTCTATACAACCATCAGGGCCAGTCTGACGCAGCGTTTTGAGGCGGTTACCCCACGATACGAAGTGAGGAACTTCGCGGCTGAACTCCAGAATGCTTCGGTTCGCTATCTCGCATTGATCACCTCTGGCACTGGGGTCGAAACTCTGGACAGCTTGCTGGACGAAATCAAGGTCCTTGGCGCCGACGCCTCTTATCCGTTGCTACTTGCAGTGTCGGGAAAGTCCGAATACAGCGAGATGGTCACTGTGACGCAGGCACTGATCAGCTACTACGTGCGCTGGACGGTAGTTGGCCGGCGCGAGTCCACACTCCTCGAGGAGAAGATGTTTGACCTCGCCAAACAGGTGAGCAGTGGTTTGCATCTGTCTTCAGCCGTTCAACAGATCATCGAGTGGACGCCGGACGACCAGGCATTCCAGTCCGACTTCGAGCAAGCTCCCATCCCCAAGAGCACCCAGGCCAGGTACTTGCTCACTAAGGTCGAGCAGCATCTCAGGCGCGAAGCGGGCGTGGATGATGTTGTCGTGGCAGGGTCGAGCGCCGTGCACGTCGAGCACATATATCCCCAGTCGCCCGAAGCCGACCTCCGCCTCGAGGACCACGCAACCTGGGTCAACAGGCTCGGCAACCAGACTCTGCTGCATGGACGGAAGAATCGAGCTGCATCAAACAAGGCCCACCCCGAGAAGGTCGACGCGTACAGCGCCTCGTCGCTACTCATAACTCGGGACACCGGGGTCGACCGTCTCTGGGACTCTGAGGGTGCCCGCTGGCGCACAGAGGGGATAGAGGAGCGCCAAGCGGACCTCGCCAAGATTGCCATCGCAGTCTGGCCCCGTGAGGCTCGCGAATCGAATCAGTGACAGCGCTAGTCCAGACGATGGCATCGCGTTAGAGGCATGCATCCAAATTCGCCTGGGCCCCGTCGAGCGCGAAGTCAACGTCGCACCCGTGGGCGACGAGCCAGCGGAGGAGGTCGGCGATGAGGTCGATCGCCGCCTCCTCCAACTTCGCCATGCCGATCCGCCTGCTACCCAACGCGTACGGAGAGCGGCACATTTGAAAGAGCACCAGGAGCGCTTCAGCCTCATCGTTCCGAGCACCACCCGTGTGTCCGTTGGGGGACGGCAGAGCGGTCGCCAGCTCACACCAAGTGACCTTGGAGTCGGCGCGCAGCAGAACGCCCCACCGATCCGCTGTGGCATCCACCAGAGCCATGCCTCGGCCGGCTTCGTCGTCATATCGCGCCGACATGAGCGTGGGGAGCGCCCTCGTATCGGGGTCCTGGACCTCGATACGAAGGTTCGTGCCGTTCATCGAGACCGCGAGCGTCGTGGGGGTCTCGGGACCCACGTGCCGGACCACATTCGCGACTAACTCGGTCACACAGAGCTGAGCCGGATCGACAAGTTCCGGTAGGCCCCAGCGGTTGAGGTGGAGACGCATCACGCGCCGCAGCCCGGCAACCTCCCGAGCCTCGGCCAGGAAGGATAGTTCCCAAGCCTTACGCGGTACTTCACAGCGACACTCGTTCATCTCCGCCAACCTCCAGCGATTCTCGGGCGTTGCGTTGTGTAACGTCTCGCTCCTCCAGCGTGACAGCGGAACTTTCAAAATGGAACTCTCAGAAATGCCTTGAGGGAGCACGGGAGGGGCAGCGCGCCCCTGGCGTACGCCGTCTTGTCTCTGCGCCACTGAGGCATGCACGCTCAGGTAGATCGACATGGAGGGCCTCGACCATGGCAGTTGGACCGACCACCCGCAGGCGCCAGTTGGGCGCAGACCTGCGTCGTCTGCGGGAGCGCAAAGGCCTCACCCTGGAAGAGGCAGGTGCACTCGTTGGGATCTCGAAGGCGACCCTGAGTCGGTACGAGAAGAAGGAGGGAACCGTTAAGTGGCCTGCTGTTGATGCACTTTGCCGCGAGTACGGCGCGACCGAGCAGGAGCGTCAGACTCTTGTTGAGCTGGCCAAGGGTGCCAAGATCCAGGGCTGGTGGCGATCCCTCGCCGACCCGATCCCCGAGTCGATGAACCTCATGCTGACGCTGGAAGACGAGGTCGTGCGGGAGGATCACTTCGCCTGCATGTACGTCCCAGGTCTGCTCCAGACGCGCGCGTACGCAGAGGCGGTTCACCGCGCCTCTGAGATGCGGTGTAGTGAGCAAGAGATTGCGCACATGGTCGACATCCGTATGAAGCGGCAAGAGTTGCTGACGAGAGAAGAGCCGCCGCACATCTGGGCCGTGATCGACGAGGCCGTCATTCGCCGCATGGTTGGTGGATGTGCCGCCATGCGTGGGCAGTTGGAGCACCTGGTCTTGCTGACGGAGCAGCCTCACATCACCGTCCAGATACTGCCGTTCGCAAGTGGCGCGCATGCCGCCGCCGTTGGCAGCTTCGTCGTCCTGGGTGGGCCTGCCCCGGAGCTCGATGTGGTGTACGTGGATGTCATCGGCGGCGGCCTCTTTATGGAGAAGCCCGAGGAGCTCGAGCGCTATAAGTTGGCGTTCGAATACTTGCGCGCACAGGCGTTGGACATTCCGTCGTCGGTTGCGCTCCTCGATCAGGCTTGCAGGGAGCTGTAATGGATCGCGACGCCGTCCAGTGGTTCAAGTCCTCGTACAGCGGGGGCAGCGGCACGGAGTGCGTGGAGGCCGCACGCGTGGCTGGGGGAACCGCCGTTCGGGACAGTAAGGATCCCCGAGGGCCACTACTCGCGTTCCCCGCGCACGTCTGGAACAACTTCACCGCTGCCGTACGTGATGGTGAGATCGGCTGATTTAGCAGGTCAGGTTGCCCAACTGATGGTCTGCCGGTCTGGGGTAGCCGTGATGAGGAACTGATCGAGGCCAGGTGCGCCATCCCGACGCCAGCGGGCAACGTAGTCCTCGACCTCGTCCCACACACGCCCCGGGCCGCCTTGCCGTACGAGCCAGCGACCGGCCTCGCGGTGCAGCGCCGCCCCCGAGCCGGCCTCCACGTCCAGCAGCACGTCCGCTGTGTAGCCGCCGTCGAACGACATCTGGACGCGTTGGGCTCTCGGGGCTGCGAGCTGGGCTACGAAGCGGGCGGTCCAGTCGTCGAGAGCATCCGCGCCGAGGACCGCTTCGCGCTCTTCGCCGGCCTTCATGTCGGGCAGCATCCCGAGCGGCGGCGGGAGCTGAGGGCGGGCGAGCATGAAGGAGATCTGTCCGCCGAGGAGGCGTCCGGTGGCGGTGCCGTCCTCGTGCACGGTCAAGCGGGCGAGTGCGGAGGAGTACAGCCAGCCGCACACGGTGGCGAGGATTTGGCCCCCGGGCCGGGTCTGCGCGAGCCAGTCCGCGGGGATGTCGAGGACGCCGCAGGTCGCGATGATCCGATCGTACGGAGCGCCTGCCTCGTAGCCGGTCAGGCCGTCGCGTACGACGAGCCCGGGCATATGGCCGACCGCGCCGAGTGAAGCTCTGGCGCGGCTCGACACGTCCTCGTCGACCTCGACCGAGGTCACATGGTCGTCGCCGAGCCGGTGGCACATGAGCGCGGTGGAGTAGCCCGTGCCGGTCCCGATCTCCAGGACCCGCATCCCGTCCTCGACACGGAGTTCCTCAAGCATTCGAACGACGAGGCTGGGCAGGGTACTGGAGCTGGTCGGCGGGCGCAGGATCCGGCCTTGGATGTCGGCTGGGACGATGGCACCCGCGATCTGGGTCACCAGCGATTCGTCCGAGTAGCAGGCCGGTAGCCACGCGGCGGCGTCGGGCATGACCGGCTCCCAGCCGGTCGGGCCGTTGCCGTCCACTCGTTGGAAGAAGCCACCTCGCAGGAACTCGTGTCGAGCGATGTCGAGCACAGCCTGTCGCCACTGCGGCGATCGCAGGTCACCACTGGCGGCCAGGCGATTGACCAGGTCCTCGCGAAGGGTCTTGTCGTCGCTCATCGGTGTTTCCGTTCCAGTAGGTCGGCCATGGCCGACCTAGGGCAGTCCGGTTTCCGGCTCCATCCACGCCCGCTGACCGGACGGGTTGCATTCCAGGAACCACCATCCACCGTCGCGGTCGACGGCGAAGTCGAATGCTCCGAAGACAAGACCGAAGAAGGCGAGATAGTGGTGGAGGGCTTCGGTGATGTCGGGTGGAGGGGTCCATGACGGTGTACGTGAGCCGGTCGTAATCGGTACGCCAGTCCAGCAGCCCCGAGTCGATCCGGACCCTGAAGACCTGGTCTCCGATGACGGTCACGCGTACGTCCGCGATCTCTTGATGAAGGCGCGGGCGGCGTCCGGGTCGGAGGTGACCAGCGTTGCCGGGATCTGGAATCCGCACCGCGCTGCGGCTGCAAGACCGGAGGTCTTGAACTCCGCGTCTCCGATGCGATGCGGATGGTTGACGTACAGACAGCCGGGCAGCGACGCGAGGACGCCGCCGAGGCCGTAGCGGGCCTGGGTGATGGCGAAGCGCGCGTCACGATCCCGCGCAGGCGTGTCCACCCGGCACGTCGACGGTTCGGTCGAAGCCCTGCAGGAGTCGAACCGTCTGCGGGAGTCCGTGTACCGGCGGGCGCGGGTACGCCACGGGGCGATGCTCGCCGAGCGGAAGCTCCAGGTCGGGCGGCTGGAGGAGGCCTGCGTCGACTGGCACAGGATGCTCGACGACTACCGGCACGTGCGGTCGGGGCGCTGTGATGACCGGTACCGGTCAATGATGGCCGCGGTCCGTCCCCACCTGCGAAACCAGCACGCGGGAGCGTTGTACGAACGGGCCCGGACGATTGCCCCCGCCTGAGGCTGCTCGATGAAGCGGGTAGGTATGTGTTGCTCTGTGAAGTTGTCACCTGTGCGGTTGGTGTGACCTCCGGCGCGGTCGTAGCGTCGATACAGGAGCAACCGGTGGGAGGAGGTCGACAGCGCCCGTCCGGAGCCCGCCTCCGGGCGCGGAGATCGCAGGGCGCGGCGGGTCAAGGTGTTTACGCAGGGCCATGTGGGCTCAGAGAGACGGCTGGGAGCAGACATGCAGAGACACAAGCTGAAGGCAGCGGTCCTGATCTATGCCGCTACGGCGCTCGCAGTGGCCGTTGCGCCGGCATCCGCTTCCACTTCCGCTTCCCCGTCCGCAGGGTCACAGCCACGTGTCGACGTCGTGGTGGTCGTCGACTGCTTCTCGAAGCCGCAGGTGCGACCCGGTGAGTACTTGATCGCCTGTGGGGACGGCAACAACGGCCTCACCAAGCTCAAGTGGACCAACTGGGGATCGACGTCTGCCACGGGTAGTGGACTCAACTACGTGAACGACTGCATCCCCTACTGCGCCGCAGGCAAGTTCCACTCCTACCCCGTGAACGTCAGGCTCGAGCTCCCGGAGCGCTGGGACAAGCATCCTGAGCAACTGCGTTTCACCCAGCTGCACATCGAATTCACCACTGACAGCAAGCCGGCGAACGCGTCGCAAGAGGTGACGTACAAGCTCTGGCCCTGACGGCAGCACGACGACAGCCTGACGGCGGACGAGCAAGCGGGGCAGACCCGAGGCTCGCGCCGCGTCGTCCTCGCCGTCGGCCTGGTGGCTCGTACGATCCGGAGTCATGGTGCGGAAGCGCGTGATCGTCTCAGGCTTGGTCCAGGGCGTGTTCTACAGGGACACGTGCAGGCGCGTGGCCCTGGAGTACGGGGTGTCCGGATGGGTGCGGAACCTGGCCGACGGGGATGTCGAGGCCGTGTTCGAGGGGGAGGCGGACGCCGTCGAGACGCTGGTGCGGTGGGCTCGGCAGGGGCCGCCGACGGCGAAGGTGAGCGGGGCCGAGGTGCGGGAAGAGGAGCCCGAGGGGCTCAGGGGGTTCGAGGTGCGGGGTACGCCCAGGGCTTGGGGCTGAGGTTCCGGCTGCTCCGCGGGGCGGCCGGAACCCGCCGAAATCCGGATACGCGCCGAAACCCGGGTCCGCCGGACGTACGCCGGCCGGCGCTTGAAGCCGGGTACACCGCTGGGTACGCCGAGGGCCGGGGCTGATGCCCCGGCCCTGGCCACTTGCTTTCGGGTTCTTGGTCTCGGGTTCTTGGTCTCGGGTTCTTGGTCTCGGGTTCTTGGTCTCGGGTTCTTGGTCTCGGGTCAGGTCAGATGGCGATGTCGGCCGGCCTGTGGGTGTGGCTCTCCACATCGGCGGCGGCTCGGCCCACAAGCTCGTGGGCCAGTTCGGAGCAGGCGCGGGCTGCTGCGAGTTCCTCGCCTATCTTCGCGTCCGGGGTGTCGCCGGGGCTACGCCTGGCTACTCCCATGCCCTGGACGCCGGGGGCATTTTCCCCGCTGAGGGAGGCCTTGCAGGCGGTCCGGGTTCCGTCTTCCTCGAACGACAAGTCGATGTTCCAGTGTTGCGTCATGACGGGTCACCTTCGCCGTACGGTTCCGTCAGCCCCTGCGTGCGGGGCATCGTGGCGTTACTTGATGGGGTGTGCCTGCTCCACCAGGTCCTTGAACTGGTGGAGGTCCTCCCGGACGGTCCGTTCGATGGCGGAGGACTGGGCAAAGCCCTTGGGCCCCCCGAAGGCATTGTGCGCCTCGGCGGGGTCGTACTCCATGCGTAGCTGCATCCTGGTGTGGGTCGCGTCGATGGGGAGGAGCGATACGGAGCCGCTCAGGTGCGGGCCCTCCGTGGTTCTCCAGGTCATCGTCTCGTTGGGACGGAGGTCATCGGTGGCAGCGTCGATCCCGCGGGCCGTGCCGCCGCCGGGCTCCAGGTCCATGTGTACGCCGGTGGTGCCTGCGCGCCGGGCTTCCCGTACGCCTCCGACGAACCGTGGATAGTCCTCGACCTGGTGCAAATGGTCCCAGACCACGTCACCGGGTGCCGTGATGTCGATCTGTTCCTCGAGCGTGGGCATAACGGTCTCCCTACCTCTTACTCCAGGGTGCGTTCCGCGGCCCGTCATCGCAACGGATCCGGCTGTCCGGAAGGCGGCTCTGTCCATGGATCAGCTGGTCGCTGCGGCCTCCTCCCCGGTCGCCACATCCGACAAGGCAGCGGTCACCGGGAACGGCAGGCTGCGGCGGGAGAGCTGAATTCCAGCCACCGCAGATCCATGGGTGGCCGTAACCGAACTGGATTACGTCTGTTACGGAATCATGAAGGAATGGAGAGGCGAATTCCGGGTGACGTCAGATCGCTTTCTTGATGAGCTTTCCGTCCGCCGCGATCACGAACCACTCGCCGTCCAGACCCTGCCCGTTGAGGTCGCCGGGCGTCGCGTCGCCGACGTAGTAGTAGAGCGGCCAGTCCCCGTACGTCGCCTGCTCCGCACCCTCGCCGAGCTTGGTCTCCTTCAGCAGGGAGGCGTTGGCGCCGCTGCCGGCCGTGACGTCCTCGGCCGAGGTGAGGGCCGGCCAGACCGCGATGCAGTCGGCGTCGCAGGCGCTCGCGGCGCCGGGCTTGTCCTTGGTGAATCCGTACAGCGTACGGCCCGAATCGTCGACCAGGATCCGGCCGAGCGGGGAGTCCGCGATCTTGACGGAGGCTGCGGGCTTGGCGGGCTTGGCGGGCTTGCCCGCGGACACGTCCGCGGGCTCGTCGGACCCGCCGCAGGCGGTCAGCGTGAGCAGGACGAGCGTGGCCGCCGAAGCGGCGAGGAACGTCGTTTTGGTACGGGCGCTGCGCATGGTGATCCCCCGGTTCGGTGTGTGTGGGTACGTAGGGTTGTACGGCCGCAACTGACCGGCGGTTCAATCGAATTAAAGAGATTTTCTGTTGAACAACCGCGAGCCGCGGCGCGTACTTCCCGGCGACCGACTCGATGCGAGTCGGCCTCAACGGGAGGATGAGAACAATGCAGAAGCGATTTCTCGCGGTGACGGCAGCGGCAATTGTTGTCGGTGTTACGGGTGTTACTCCGGCGATCGCGCACGGGGGGCATGGCGGGCACGGCAGCCATGGGTCGGGAGCGGGGGGCGGAGGTACGCAGACGGGCAACGCCGCTACGTTCACCACGCCGGCCGCCGGCAAGGCGGTGACCCTCGCCGCCGAGCTCTCCGGCGCCCATGAGGTGCCCGTCCAGGGCGGGCCCGCGGTGAACGACCCGGACGGCAAGGCGATCGCCCTGGTGAAGGTGAAGGGGGACCGGGTCACGTTCGCACTGCAGTGGAAGGGCTTCGTGCCGAGCCTCGGCCACATCCACGAGGGCGTCGCCGGGAAGAACGGGGCGGTGAAGGTGCCGCTGTTCGGCAGCGCGATGCCCGACACCGTGCACTCCGCGGCCGGGCAGGTCGCGGTCACCGACGCGAAGCTGGCCGAGAGCATCCGTAGCAACCCCGCCGGCTTCTACGTCAACCTGCACAGCGCGGAGTTCCCGGGCGGGGCGGTACGGGGCCAGCTGAAGCCGCTCAAGCGGAACGTCAACCCGCTGGAAATCATCAAGGGCGGCAAGCTGCGAGCGCTCGCCAACGGCGACCAGGAGGTCCCGAAGAACGACGCGTCGAAGGTCGGCGACCCGGACGGGCACGCGGTCACGTTCCTGCACCCGAAGGGAACGGCCGTGGACTACTCCTTCGCCTGGGTCAACATCCAGAGCCCGTCGAAGGGCCACGTCCACAAGGGCACGTTCGGCAAGAACGGCGACGTCGTCTTCGACTTCTTCAACCGGCCGGTGCCGGACGGGATCTTCGCCGTCAGCGGGCGGCTGGCGGGGCAGAACCCGGACGTGGTGAAGCGGGTCCGGGAGAACCCGCGTAACTACTACTCCAACATCCACACGGCGGAGTTCCCTGACGGGGCCGTGCGCGGGCAGTTCTTCCACTGAGGCGGGTGCGCGCTGCACGGTGGGCGGGGCACGGGAGGCGGTGCGCGGTGGGCAGTGGGCGGGCGGCCCGGCGCAGGTCGAGCCCCGGCCCCGGCCCGGCTCCTGCCCACCGACCCCCTCGTTAGGCTCAAGCCAGTCCAAGACCGAACGAAGGGCGGCAATCATGGCGAGGATTCCGGCAGCGGCAGTCGCGGCGAGCGGCCTCATCGGGGGCTACGGCGTCGCCCGGTGGACCAAGAAGCGGCCGCTCGGCGGGGTCGCGCTGGCCGCCGCCGGGGCCGTCGCCGCACGGCAGTGGCAGCAGGAGGCCGGGGGGAAGGCCGCGGCGGGGCTGAGTGCGGCGTACGTGGCCGCGTTCGCCGGGTCGCATCCGCTGGCCAAGAAGGTGGGGGCGTGGCCTGCTGTGTTCACCGTGGCGGGTGGGGTTGCGCTCGCATCGTGGGCCGTCACCCGTCGGGCAGCCTGAGCGAACCGCTCCACACGGGATTGAACGGGGGCGGGGGCCCGTACGTACGTATGGGCACTCCCCCATGGTGGCTGGGCGCGTAACCGGACGACAGGGTCCGGTCTACGCGCCCAGCACTTTTTCACGCGCATGGCGCTCTGCGTCCGCCGCCGGCGCTCGTTCACGCACCCAGCGCATGCGCGACCGTATAGATCAGCAGACCGGCCAGCGCGCCGACGACCGTGCCGTTGATACGGATGAACTGCAGGTCACGGCCGATGTGTGCCTCGATCTTGCGCGAGGTGTGCTCGGCGTCCCAGCCCGCCACGGTGTCGCTGATGAGGGACGTGATCTCCTCGCGGTACGTCGTGACGACGTAGACCGCGACGTCCTCTACCCAGCCCTCCAGCTTCTGCTGCATCCGGCCGTCCGTCGCCAGTCGGGCACCGAACGACATGAGGGACGCGCGGGCGCGCAGGCGCAGCTCGCTGCGCTCGTCCTCGGCGGCCGAGATGATCATGGCGCGTACGGAGGACCATGCGGAGGCGATGATGTCCTGCACCTCGGTGCGGGACAGCATGTCCGACTTCATGCGCTCCACCCGCCCGCGGGTGTCCGTGTCGGCCTGGAGGTCCAACGCGAAGTCGGCGAGGAACCGGTCGATGGCGCCGCGCGCCGGGTGGGCGGGCATGTCCCGGATCTCCGTGACGAAGCGGACCAGCTCCTTGTAGACGCGCTCGCCGACCCTCCGGTCGACGAAACGCGGCGTCCAGCCGGGGGCACCGCCCTGGACCGCGTCCATGACGGAGTCACCGTGCTCGACCAGCCAGTCGGCGGCGCGTGCGCAGATCAGGTCGACGGCGCGGTGATGAGCGCCGTCCGCGACGACCTTCTCGAGGGTCTTGCCGATGCCGGGCGCGATCTCGGCGGCCTCGGCCCGGCGCGTTATTGCCTCGCCGACGACCGCCTGGACGTCGGCGTCCCGGAGGACGGTGAGCGCGCCGCGCAGGGCGGTCGACAGCTCGGCGGTGACCCGGTCGGCGTGCGCGGGCTCAGCGAGCCAGGCGCCGAGCCGTCCGCCGAGGGAGAGGCCGCTCAGGCGGGCCCGGACGACCTCGCCGGAGAGGAAGTTCTCGCCGACGAACGAGCCGAGGGAGGCGCCGAACTGGTCCTTCTTGGTGGGGATGATCGCGGTGTGCGGGATGGGGATGCCGAGGGGGTGCTTGAACAGCGCAGTAACGGCGAACCAGTCGGCGAGCGCGCCGACCATGCCGGCTTCGGCGGCCGCGGCGACGTAGCCGGGCCAGCCGTCGATTCCCGAGTTCTTCGCCCAGGTGGCAAGCGTGAAGATCAGCGCGACGAGCAGGAGCAGACCGGTGGCCATCGACTTCATCCGGCGAACGCCGCGGCGTTTCTCCTCGTCGGCGGCTGTGTACGCGAACGAGGCGAGGGGGGCGGGGCGGGTGCCTCCGGCGGTCGTCGCGGAAGTGGCCGCCTGGCCGGTGCGGTCTGTCGGGCTTCGGCGGGTTCCGCCCGCGGGGCCTCCGCCGGTGCCGCCTGCCGGACTCTCGGCCGTGGCGCCTGCCGGGCTCCCGGCTGTGCCGCCCGCTGGACTTTCGGCTGTGGCGCCTGCCGCACTGTCGGCCGCTGTCATGCGGGGGCCGCCCGCGGGGCCCCCGTCGGTGCTGCCTGCCGGACTTTCGGCTGTGGCGCCCGCCGGGCTCCCGGCTGTGCCGCCTGCCGCACCGTCGGCCGCTGTCATGCGGGTGCCGCCCGCGGAGCCTCCGTCGGTGCTGCCTGCCGGACTTTCGGCTGTGCCGCCCGCTGGACTTTCGGCTGTGCCGCCTGCGGGACTTTCGGCAGGGGCCAGCCCGGTGCCACCCGCCGGGCCGCCGCGGGTGCCGCCGGTGCCGCTGGCGCCGCCGACGAGGCTTCCGCCGGTGTCATGCACCTCGCCGTCGGCTGTGGCGCCTGCCGCGCTTCCGGCTACCCGGCCGGTCCCACCTCCGGCACCTCCTGCCACCCTGCCGGTCCCACCTCCGGCACCTCCGGCCGTCCGGCCGGGCCCACGTGCTCCGCTGTCGGCCGCTGTCATGTCCGTGTCGCCTGCCGGGCCACTGGCCGTGCCTCCGCCGGGCCGGGCATCGGAGGAGCCGGTACCGCCACTCGGTTCTGGGCCCGCGGCCCCACCAGACCCCGACGTGCCCGGGGCAGCGGACTCCCCCGACCCGAGTTCGGGCCCCTGCGCGGACGACTGGCCGGACGCCCCGGACACCCCGTCCCGCCCAGCGGCAGCCGGCGCGCCGACGAAGCCCGCGCCACCGTCACGGCGCTCCGGACCCGCGGCCCCACCAGGACCGGCCGCTGCCGCCAGGGCAGCAGACGCCCCCGGCCCAGGCCCCGGCCCAGGCCTCTGCGCGGCGCCGGACGCCACCGTCCCGGGCTCGTTCGCCGCCGGCGGGCCGGGCTCTCCGGGGACCCCCTGGGGCTCCGGATTGGCGCGATCCGTTCTTTTCATCCGCTCCACCCGTCCGCGTACGTATCGTCCCTTCCCTATCTGACCTACTCCTGGGACGCACGTCGAGTTCCCGCGGCCGCGTGGCAGGCAGCCGCGGGAGCGGGAACGGCGGGCGCGGCGGGCGCGGCGGGCGCGGCGGGCGCGGCGGGCGCGGGCGCGCTACTCCAGCTCGCCCCGTGCCTCCGCGCCGCGCTCGCCCTTCTCCAGGCGTGCACGGCGGCGGGCCTCCTTCAGCCGCAGCTTGTCGGCCTTGCGCATCTTGCGCTCCACGCCGACGCCGCCCATCAGGGCGAAGCCGGTGATCACCACGCGGGGCGAGCCCGGCGTGATGACGGCCTCGTCGACGTCCTTCTCGTCGAAGCCGCCCATGATGCCGAAGCCCTTGACCTCGACGTGCAGCTCCGGGGGAACGGTGACCTGGATGCCACCCATGAGCGTGAAGCAGCGGATCACGATCTCGCGGTCCTCGAAGTTCGCGTCGCGAAGATCGATCTCGCCGCCGCCCTGGAGTGCGACAGCGGTGAAGTTACGGCCGACGGTCCACGTGCCCCTGCGCATGAACCCGCTCCAGAAGGCGAACGCCCCCGAGGACGTGGGCGGTTGACCCACACGCCGGGACCAGTCCACGGCACCGTCGGCTGCGGGTACGGCCGCGAGCGGCGCCGAGCTGCCTCCCGGTGCGGGGAGATCCCGTACCAGCGGCTCCAACTCCCCATGCGTACGCGCCCTGTACGCGGCGTCCAGGCGCTCCTCGAACTCCTCCATGTCGAGCCGCCCCTCGGCCACCGCGTCGCGCAGCCGCTCGGCGATCCGCTCCCGCTCGGCGTCGGAGGCCCGCATTTCCGGAAGATCGCTCGTCATACGGTCAGCCTAGTCAATCCGCGTTGCCGTCGCCGTACCCACAGCACCTACAGCACCGACTGCGGACGCCGGCCCGCGTCGCGAGCCTCACCGGCCGGACTCACCGCTGACGGGCCACGTGGCTGCCGGGCCGGTCCTCCATGCGATACAGCATCTTCGCGATCACCGCCTCGATGTCCGGCTCCCGCACCGACAGATCCACCAGCGGATACTCCGCCGCGATCGCGGCCACGATCGGCGCCGCCGACTCCGACGCCGGGAACGACAGCCACTGCCGCGGCCCCTCGACCCGTACCGTCCGCGCCCCCGCCACCTCGATCGGCGGCAGCGGCCGCTCCAGGTCCACCACCAGCGTCCGCTCGCTCTCGCCCACCTCGTGCAGCCCCGCCAGCGCGCCGTCGTACATCAGCCGGCCGTGGTCGATGACCATGACCCGCTTGCAGAGCTGCTCGATGTCGGTCAGATCGTGCGTCGTCAGCAGCACGGTCGTCGCGCGCTCGGCATTCAGATTCCGCAGGAACTCCCGCACCTTCGCCTTCGACATCACATCGAGGCCGATCGTCGGCTCGTCGAGGTAGAGCACCTCCGGGTCGTGCAGCAGCGCCGCCGCGATGTCGCCGCGCATGCGCTGCCCGAGCGACAGCTGCCGTACGGGTACGTTCAGCAGCTCGCCCAGGTCCAGCAGGTCCACGCACCGCTCCAGGTTCTCCCGGTAGCGCGCGCCGGGGATCCGGTACATGCGGTGGACCAGGCGGTACGAGTCGATCAGCGGAAGGTCCCACCACAGCGTCGTGCGCTGCCCGAAGACCACGCCGATGCGCTGCGCGAGCCGGGTCCGCTCGCGCGACGGGTCGATACCGGCGACGCGCAGCCGTCCGCCGCTCGGCGTCAGAATGCCCGTCAGCATCTTGATGGTGGTGGACTTTCCGGCGCCGTTCGGGCCGATGTAACCGACCATCTCGCCGCGCGGCACCCGGAAGGTGATGCCGTCGACCGCCCGTACCTGCGTCTTCTCGCGGCGCAGCAGGCCTGTCCTGCGCCGTACGTCGAAGACCTTCTCCACCCCGTCGAGTTCGATGAAGTCCTCGACGGAGTCGCCGACAGACATGCCGACGGTGTCACTGGCGGTGTCGTCGACGGTGTTGATGGAGTCGTTGACGATGTTGATGGAGTCGTCGGCGGTGTCGTTGATGAAGTCCATGACGCGTCAGCTCCCCGTGCTCCGGTACGAACGAAGGCCCGCCCGCCAGGCCAGTCCGGCGAGCACGCAGCACACCGCCGCGACGAGCGGCGGCGCGAACGCCAGCGGGCGCGGCAGGTCCAGCGGATAGGGCTGCCCCAGGACGTACAGCGCGGGCAGCCAGTTGACGAAGGCGAGCGGTACGACGAAGGTCACGCCCCGCACCAGATCCTTCGCGAAGATTGTCGGCGGGTACTGCAGCAGCGTGTTGCCGCCGTACGTGAAGGAGTTCTGCACCTCCGCGGCATCCTGCGCCACGAACTGGAACGCCGCGCCCGCCACGAACATCGACGCGAAGATCACCGCTCCGCTGAGCACCATCATCGGCACCATGGCGACCCGCAGCGGCGTCCACGCGATGTCCAGCACGAGCAGCGCGTAGCCGAGCACCAGCAGACCCTGGGTGATCCGGCCGAGCCGGCGCAGCGCGAAGCGGTCCGCCGCCACCTGTGCGAGCACCGGGGCGGGCCGCACCAGCAGGGTGTCCAGCGTGCCGTCGCGCACCCGCCGCCCCAGCCGGTCCATCGACCCCATGACGAGGTCGGCCAGGCCGAAAGCGGTGCCGGCCGCGCCGTACAGGAAGGCGACTTCGGGCAGGCTGTACCCGCCGAGCGCGTCCACATGCGCGAACATCAGCAGAATCACGACGAAGTCGAACGACGTCGCCGCGAAGTTCCCGAACGCCGTCATCGCGAAGGACGCGCGGTACGTCATCGTCGAGCGCATCCACATCACGGCGATGAGGACATAGGCCCGCAGCCCGCCCCGCAGCCCGCCTCGCAGTCCGCCCGGCGGCACGGTCCGCAGCCTCCGCACCACCCCCGGCCGCTCCCACTCAGCCACCCTGGACCACCACCCTCCTCGTCGCGGCCGACTGCAGCAGCCGCCCGGCGCCGAGCAGCGCCACCGCCCACCCGGCCTGGAAGGCGTACGCCTCGGCCAGCCCCCATCCCGTGTACTTGCCCAGGAGGACGTCCACCGGGACCTGGAGCAGTGAGGACCAGGGCAGAAGGCGGGCCAGTTCGCCGAGCGCGCCGGGGAAGAGGGTGAGCGGCAGCAGCATCCCGGAGAAGAACAGCCCGGCCAGCCAGGTGATCTGCATGACGCCCGCACCGTCCATCAACCAGAACGCCGACAGCGCGACCAGATAGCGCACCGCGAAGCTCACCACCACCCCGAGGGTCACGGCGAGCAGGAAGGCCGGCCAGGCGAGCGGGGAGACGGGCAGCGCGAGATCGAAGGCGAGGCCGCCGAGCAGCATCGGCACCACACCGCGGCCGAGCAGATGGAAGGCGGCGCGGCCCAAGTCACCCGCGAGCCACCACAGTTGGAGGTCGACGGGCCGGTAGAGATCGATGGCGATGTCGCCGGTACGGATCCGCTCGATCAGCTCGTCCTCGAAACCGCCGCCCATCATGGCGCAGGTCATCAGCAGGGCCTGACCCAGCCACACATAGGTCAGCGCCTCGGAGAGGTCGTAGCCGCCGAGCTGCGGCCGCTCATCCCATAGGGCGATATAGGTGTACGCCATGATGAAGCCGAAAACGGTGTTGGTGAACACTCCCGCCGCCGTCGCCACTCGGTACGTCGCATAGCGCCGGAATCCACCTGCCGCAACGACCGCGTAGAGCCTCACAACAGCCCCTCCTCCCAGCGCACATGCCGAAACGCACCAAAGCGCCCGACCCTAGCCGAGCGGAACTGGTCGCCGCGACCGTATTCCGAGCGGGGGTCCGGGGGTTAGCAGGGCGAGAAGTGCAGTATGGGCACACCAAGCGAATCGCCCGAAATGACACCGTTACTCCGGAGGGAGACCTCCGGTCGGGGCCGAGGAGTCTCCACAGACATGAGCGACGAGCCACAGCAGCAGCGCTGGGATCCGCGGGATCCGACGATGGTCGGACCCACGCCCAGCCGGCCGGGCGATGTGGGCGGCAGGGGCGGAACAGGTGGCAGATTCGGCAAGGGCGGCGTAGGCGGCAAGGGCGGCGTGGACGACGTAGGCGGCATGGGCGGTGTGGGCGCAAGAACCCGCCCGAGGCGCACCGGCTGGCGCCGGGCGATCCCCACCTGGCGGATGACGCTCGGGGCGTTCCTGCTGTTCGCGCTGGTCCTGATCGGCGGCTTCCTCGCCGGCTACATGCTCGTCGACATCCCGCCCGCCAACTCCGCGGCCACCGCCCAGTCCAATGTCTACCTCTACAAGGACGGCACCCAGATCGTCCGCGACGGCGAGGTCAACCGGGAGAACATCCAGCTCGCCCAGGTCCCGCGGACCGTCCAGCACGCGGTACTCGCCGCCGAGGACCGCGACTTCTACTCCGAGCGGGCCGTCGACCCGCTGGCGATGGTCCGCGCCGCCTGGAACACCGTCACCGGCAAGGGCAGACAGTCGGGTTCCACGATCACCCAGCAATACGTCAAGAACTACTACCTGGGGCAGGAGCAGACGGTCACCCGAAAGGTGAAGGAATTCTTCATCGCGATCAAGCTCGACCGCGAGGAGAGCAAGGCCGACATCCTGGAGGGCTACCTCAACACCAGCTACTTCGGACGCAACGCGTACGGCATCCAGGCCGCCGCGCACGCGTACTACGGCAAAGACATCAGCGAGATCGGCACCGCCGAGGGCGCGTACCTCGCCTCACTGCTCAACGCCCCCAGCGCGTACGACGTCACCACCCACCCCGAGAACCTGCCCAACGCGCTCGCCCGCTGGAACTACACCCTCGACGGCATGGTGACGGAGCAATGGCTGCCCGCCTCCGAGCGGACCGCCCTGACCTTCCCGACACCGCACACCGCGCGGCCCGCCACCGGGCTGTCCGGACAGCGCGGCTATGTCGTCCAGGCCGTTGAGGACTGGCTCACCAACAACAGGATCATCGACGAGAACACCCTGGCCCACGGCGGCTACCGGATCACCACCACGCTGGAGAAGGCGAAGCAGGACGCCTTCGCCGCAGCCGTCGACAAGCATGTGATGGCCAACCGTCGCGACGGCACCCGGCCCGCCGACCGGAACGTCCGCGTCGGCGGCGCCTCCATCGACCCGGCCACCGGCGAGGTCGTCGCCATGTACGGCGGCATCGACTACACCAAGCAGTACGTCAACAACGCCACGCGCCGCGACTACCAGGTCGGCTCGACCTTCAAGCCGTTCGTCCTCACCGCTGCGATCGAGAACGGCTCCTCGACCCAGGACGGCCGCCGCATCACTCCCAGCACGGTCTACGACGGAACCGACCAGCGCGAGGTGGTGGGTGCCTACGGACCGGTCGGCTACGCCCCGGAGAACGAGGACAACATCTCGTACGGTCACATCAGCGTCCGCGACGCCACGGACGCGTCGGTCAACGCGGTGTACGCGCAGATGGCCCAGGACGTACGGCCCAGCAGGGTGCGGGAGACCGCGATCGCGCTCGGTGTCCCGGAGAACACCCCCGATCTGACCGCGACCCCGTCCATCGCGCTCGGCGTGGCCACCGCGAGCGTCCTCGACATGGCGGAGGCGTACGCGACGCTCGCCAACCACGGCAGGCACGGCAGGTACACGCTCGTCGAGAGCATCAGCAAGGACGGCGCGGAGATCGAGCTGCCCGACGCGCCGGTGAGGCAGGCCGTCAGCCGGGAGGCCGCCGACACCACCACGGCCGTCCTGCGAGGCGTGGTCGAGCAGGGCACCGGCATGGCGGCGCTGTCCGCCGGCCGGCCCGCCGCCGGAAAGACCGGGACCGCGGAGGGGGACAAGGCGGCCTGGTTCGCGGGCTACACCCCGGATCTGGCCACCGTCGTCGCCGTCATGGGTCAGGACCCCGACACCGGCGTACAGAAACCGCTGTACGGGGCGCTGGGGCTGCCGCGGATCAACGGTGGCGGGGCGCCCGCCCGGATCTGGGGCCAGTTCACGGCGGCGGCGCTGACGGGCAGGGAGGTGAAGGACTTCGACCTCGCGCCCACGGAGGGCACGGACGAGGAACTGCCCCCGCCGGCCGAGCCGAGCGAGTCGGACGACGACTCGTCGGCGTCCCCGGACACCACGGGCCCGGCCGAGGACGGCGGGACGGAGGGCCAGTCGCAGAGTCCGGCGACCGGCGGCGCGTCCACGGACGGTGGCGCAACGGACGGCGGGCCGCCGACGGGAAGCCCGACGACCGGCGGGACCACCACAGGGCCGTCCAGCGGCGGCACCACGACGGACGGGGCGACGAACGGTGGCAGGACGGACGGCGGCTCGACCACCGGAGGGCCGTCGGACGGCGGCACCGACGGCGACACGGACAACCCGGGCGGGTCCGGCGGATGGGACGTCGTCCCCCGGCGCCTGTGAGTACCACGGGGCCGCCGCAGGGTGACGAGCGACCGCCGCTGCGCGACGAGCGACCGCCGTTGTGCGACGAGCGACCGCCGCTGGGTGCCTGGTGCGCCCGTGCCGGACAGGCCGCTCGTGATCAACCCACCGGACAGAACGCCTAGTGCCCGGAGGTCGCCTTCAGCCCCACCACCGCGACCAGGAGCAGCACGACGAAGAAGATCCGGGCGGCGGTCGCCGGCTCGTTCAGCACCAGCATGCCGACCACCGCCGCACCGGCCGCGCCGATGCCGACCCAGACGCCGTACGCGGTACCGATCGGCAGGGTCCTGGCCGCGTGCGACAGCAGCAGCATGCTCGCGACGATCCCGGCACCGGTGAAGAGGCTGGGCCACAGCCGGGTGAACCCGTCGGTGAACTTCATCCCGATCGACCAGCCGACCTCGAGCAGACCGGCGACAACAAGCAGAACCCAGGCCATGACGGCACCTCCGGGACGCGGACTTCATACGGGGTGCGTCGTCTTTGCATGGCCCGGTACGGCGCGTCTCGTCGGGTTCCCCCCAAGGTAGCAAACGGCACGGAAGGGCCCGGTGACCGGAGTCACCAGGCCCTTCCCGGACCGTCCCCCAGCTGAAGATCGCGACAGCTGCGGGTCCTGCTGCGGCTGCTGCGGGTCCTGCTGCAGATACCGCTACAGATGCTGCTACAGATACAGCCCGGTCGAGTCCTCGGCACCCTCGAAGCGGTCCGCGGCGACCGCGTGCAGATCGCGCTCCCGCATGAGGATGTACGCGACACCGCGCACCTCGACCTCGGCCCGGTCCTCCGGGTCGTACAGCACCCGGTCCCCGGGCTCGACCGTGCGGACGTTCTGCCCGACGGCGACCACCGCCGCCCAGGCCAGCCGACGGCCCACGGCCGCGGTCGCAGGAATCAGAATGCCGCCGCCCGAGCGCCGCTCGCCCTCGGGGGCGTCCGACCGGACCAGTACCCGGTCGTGCAGCATCTTGATCGGCAGCTTGTCGTGCTTGTCGAGGGTGTTGTCGCTCACGACACCGAACCTACCTGCCGAAAGCCGATCCGCACGCCGCCGGGGTCACACCGGTCACGCCTTACGCTTCCTGGCGGACAGCGCGAGCAGCCCCACGACGCCCACGACGAGCACCGCCACCGGCACCACACGCTCCAGCCGCGGCGCGCCGTGCGGGTGCACGAACCGGGCCTTCACATCCGTCACCACGCGGTTCGCGGCGACGCACGCCCGCCCGGCGGTCTGGTCCACTGTCGCGGCGACCTTGGCCTTCGCATCCCCAATGATCGTCTTGGGGTGCACACGCACCCCGATCTCGTCGAGCGTCTCGGCAAGCCGCTCGCGCCGGCGGATGATGTCCGCCTCGATCTGCGCAGGGGTCCTGGCGTCCGACACCGCGCCGCCTCCGTCGTCGTATCCGGTAGTTCTTCCTCAGTGCTTCCTCGACAGTCTGTCAGCTCGACGCCCACCGCACCCCACGGCACCCCTATTACGCTCGGTGCCGTACGCCCGTACCCCTTGAGGAGAACCGAGAATGAGCGAGCGACTCCAGCCCGGCGACACCGCCCCGGCCTTCACCCTGCCCGACGCGGACGGCAACGACGTATCGCTCGCCGACCACAAGGGCCGCAAGGTCATCGTCTACTTCTACCCGGCGGCCATGACTCCCGGCTGCACCAAGCAGGCCTGCGACTTCACCGACAACCTGGAGATCCTGGCGGGCGCGGGCTACGACGTGATCGGCGTCTCCCCCGACAAGCCGGAGAAGCTCGCGAAGTTCCGCGAGAAGGAGGACCTCAAGGTCACGCTGGTCGGCGACCCGTCGAAGTCGGTCCTGGAGGCGTACGGCGCGTTCGGTGAGAAGAAGCTCTACGGCAAGACGGTGACGGGCGTGATCCGCTCGACGGTCGTCGTGGACGAGGAGGGCAAGGTCGAGCGGGCGCTGTACAACGTGAAGGCGACCGGCCACGTCGCCAAGATCATCAAGGACCTCGGCGTCTGAGGCATGCCGCCCGGCTGGACGGCCCGCATCGCGCACGAAGCGGCGCGGGCCGTTCCGTATTTCGGAGGTAACCATCCGATAAGCGGTTCGTTGCTCCGTGCGAGGTTGCGAACGTGCGACCGGGACGGAGGAGATGCACGATGCCGGTCCGATACACCCGGGAGCTGCTCGCCGAGGCAGCGTGTCACACGACCACCTGGGACGACGCGGTCCGTTGGTGCGGCGGAATACCGACTCCGGGCAGCAGGCGCTACCTGCGCCAGAAGATGGCAGAGGCGGGGATAGACGCGTCGCACTACCCGACGAATCGGGTACGGCACACCGAGGAGAGGCTTCGTGCGGCCGTGGCTGCCTCCTCCAGCATCAGGGAGGTCGTCCGCCGACTGGGCCTCAGCCCGGTGGGCGGCAACCACACGCACATCAGCCGTCGGCTCACGGCGCTGGACATCGACACGTCGCACTTCACCCCAACGCGTCGGGGCGGCACCAAAGGGTCAAGGGGACCTGTGCTGACAGTCCGGCCGCCGGAGGAAGGCAGGGTGCCGGGCGAGCGGCTCCGCCGTGAATTGCTGCGGACGGGGATCCCGGAGAGCTGCGCAATGTGTGGGACCGGTCCAGAGTGGAACAACAAGCCGCTCCGGCTCGAGGTCGACCACATCAATGGAGACTGGTGGGACAATCGTCCGGAGAATCTGCGGCTCCTGTGCCCCAACTGCCATGCAGTGACTGATACTTACCGCGGCCGCAGGCGGGGGGATGCGGCATGAGCTCCGCGAAGTACCCCAAGGACGTACTCGCCCGCACCGCCGCCGTCGCCACAAGTGTCGTCGACCTGCTGCGCCGACTAGGGGCACCGTTGGGCAGTGGCCCCCATCGATACGTACGCGGCCGACTGCGGCACTACGGCATCGACACCTCCCACTTCGTGGATGAACCCCTTCCCAAGCGCGAGCCGTACGCCTATACGAAGGTGCTGCTCCAGGAAGCGGCAGCCCACGCTCAGAGCATCCGGGGGATGCTCGAGTTCATGGGCGTACCCCTGTACGAGAGTGCGTACAGCCACCTCCGTACGAAGCTCGACCGCTTCGGTATCGACACCTCGCACTTCACTGGCCGACGCGGCAATGGCGGCCAGGAGCTGATTCCCCGCGAACAACTCGTCCGCGCGGTCTTGGAGTCACGGAGCCTGGCCGGTGTGATGCGCGCTCTCACTCACGCGGACCGCGGCGTGGGACGTTCGCCGGTGAAGCGCAGCATCGCGGCGTACCGGATCTCGACTGATCACTTCGTCGGCCAAGGGCACCAGGCCGGGCGGCAAGCACCCAATCGGAAGTCAGCCGCCGAGATCCTGTGCCTGCTCCCGGCCGGCGCCTCTCGCATGAAGACCATGCTGCTGAGGAGGGCACTCGACGACCTCGGTGTTCCACACATCTGCGCGGAGTGCGGCATCGGAGAGACTTGGCAGAGCAAGCGACTGGTCCTTGAGATTGATCACATCAGCGGCGACCGGCTGGACAACCGGGTCGAGAACCTGCGGTACCTGTGCCCGTCCTGCCACAGCCAGACTCGCACCTATGCGAACCGCCGGAGCGCGGCGCAGTAGAGTGGGCGCCGCGGGTCCGTACCCCAGCTGGCCAAGAGGGCGCCGGTTTAGGTCCGGTGTGTCGTGGGTTCGAGTCCCACCGGGCCCACCGTAGCGACGGGGCGCGGCGGTGTGCCGCGCCCCGGGCATCTGCGGACACAGTCCGGCACAGCCTCAGCCCAGCAGCTCCCCCACCACCGGCACCAGCGCCCGGAACGCCTTCCCCCGGTGGCTGATCGCGTTCTTCTCCTCCGGGGTCAGCTGGGCGCACGTCACGTCGTAGCCCTCCGGCTGGAGGATCGGGTCGTAGCCGAAGCCGTTCGTGCCGATCGGGGCGTGGCGCAGCGTGCCCCGCAGTCGGCCCTCGACGACCCGCTCCGTGCCGTCCGGGAGGGCGAGGGCCGCGGCGCAGGCGAAGTGGGCGCCGCGGTGGGGGTCGTTGACGTCGGAGAGCTGGGCCAGGAGCAGCTTGAGGTTGGCGGTGTCGTCGCCGTGGGTGCCGGACCAGCGGGCGGAGAAGATGCCGGGGGCGCCGCCGAGGACGTCGACGCAGAGACCGGAGTCGTCGGCGACGGCCGGCAGGCCGGTGGCCCTGGCCAGGGCGTGGGCCTTGAGCAGGGCGTTCTCGGCGAAGGTGACGCCGGTTTCCTTGACGTCGGGGATGTCGGGGTACGCGTCCGCGCCGACGAGGTCGTGGGTGAGACCTGCGTCGGCGAGGATCGCGCGGAGTTCGGTGATCTTCCCGGCGTTGCGGGTGGCGAGGATCAGGCGGGTCATGCGCCCAGTATCTACGGGCGTCCCATGGGCGTTACGAGGTGCAGACCTTGCCGATCTCGCCGGCCGCGTCGGTGACCGGCGAGATGTCCGGGGTGGTGTCGCCGTTCTCGACGGCCGTACGGACGTTGGCGACGCCCTTGGTGAGGTCGTCGACGGCCTTGGAGAGGTCGGCGTTGTCGGTCGTGTCCTTGAGGTTGCCGAGTTCCTTGTCGATCTCGTCGAGGGCCTCGGTCAGCTGGGTGGGGTCGTCGGCCGCGGCGCCGACGGCCTGGGAGAGCTTGTCGACGCTGGTGGCGATGGCGTCGGCGGTCTTGACGCAGTCCAGGGCCTTGTCGACGGCGCTGCACCCGATGGCCCCGAACAGGGCGGTGGCGGTGACGACGGCAATGACTATTCGGCGGCTGCGCATGGAACGGGCCCTCCCAGGGGTTATGGACGGGCGTACGGTTCGGCCCGTACGCCCGTGTGGGTAACGACGCCGACGGCGGCGTCCTTGGTTGCTTCTTTACGCTTCGAGCGTGCGGGCAAGCGCTTCGGTCTGGAGCGCAGCGAGGTCGGCGCAGCCACCGGTGGCCAGGTCGAGGAGGGCGTTGAGCTCCTTGCGGTCGAAGGGCTCGGCCTCAGCGGTGCCCTGGACCTCGACGAATCGGCCGTCGCCGGTGCAGACGACGTTCATGTCGGTCTCGGCGCGGACGTCCTCCTCGTAGCAGAGGTCGAGGAGCGGCGTGCCTTCGACGATGCCGACGGAGACGGCGGCGACGGTGCCGGTCAGCGGCTTGCGGCCGGCCTTGACCAGTTTCTTGGCCTGGGCCCAGGCGACGGCGTCAGCGAGGGCGACGTACGCGCCGGTGATGGCCGCGGTGCGGGTGCCGCCGTCGGCCTGGAGGACGTCGCAGTCGAGGACGATCGTGTTCTCGCCTAGGGCTTTGTAGTCGATGACTGCGCGCAGTGAGCGGCCGATGAGGCGGGAGATCTCATGCGTGCGGCCGCCGATCTTGCCGCGTACGGATTCACGGTCGCCGCGGGTGTTGGTGGAGCGCGGGAGCATGGAGTACTCGGCGGTGACCCAGCCTTCGCCGCTGCCCTTGCGCCAGCGCGGGACGCCTTCGGTGACGGAGGCGGTGCAGAAGACCTTGGTGTCGCCGAAGGAGATGAGGACGGAGCCCTCGGCGTGCTTGCTCCATCCGCGTTCGATGGTGACCGGGCGGAGCTGTTCGGGGGTGCGGCCGTCGATACGAGACATGTAGTGAGCCTATCCGTCCATGAGTGAGGGGCCCGTTCCGGTGTGGAACGGGCCCCTCACGGGTGAGCGGCGAGACAGCGCACGCATATGGCCGGTTCGCTTCTCCGCCCACTCGGCGAAACCGCGGGCATCATCGCCGGCCGCGAACCGGCGGCCTCCCGTGCGTCGCTCACGCATGCCTTCGGTTCGCTTCTCCGCCCACTCGGCGAAACCGCGGGCATCATCGCCGGCCGCGAACCGGCGGCCTCCCGTGCGTCGCTCACATCATGTCTTCGATCTCCCCCGCGATGGGGTCGGCGTCGGTGCCGATGACCACCTGGATCGCGGTGCCCATCTTCACGACGCCGTGGGCGCCGGCGGCCTTCAGCGCGGCTTCGTCGACCAGGCTCGGGTCGTGGACCTCGGTGCGGAGTCGGGTGATGCAGCCCTCGACCTCGTCGATGTTGTCGATACCGCCGAGCCCGGCGACGATCTTCTCAGCCTTGCTGGCCATGTGTTTCTCCCTAGGTCTTCTGGGCCGGGGGTGCGGCGATGCCTCCGGACGATGCAGCCGACTGGGACCGTCGACGGCCAATCGTTTTGTCACGGTAACTCACGGTTGGCCCAACTTCACGGGCGAGTTGCGGTCTCGCACCGAATGATGATGATCACCCGCGCCCTGCCCGCGGCCCACGGCCGGACACTGGCGAGCGTACCGCAACTGGTCTACACCAGTACGTCGGAGGGACGATGCCGATGAGCGCCGAGAGCGCTGCCGCGCCGCCGGAGCGGAAGTGGCGGAGCGGCGTCCTCCCCGGGCTCCAGAGGATCGGCCGGAGCCTCCAGTTGCCGGTGGCGGTCCTCCCGGCGGCCGGACTGCTGGTCGGTCTCGGCCGCCTCTTCGAGGCGTATCTGCACGGAGCGTTCTGGGACAAGGCGTCGGACGTCCTCCTCAAAGCCGGCCTGGGCATCCTCGACCCCGGTCTCGGGCTCCCACTGCTCTTCTGCGTCGGCGTCGCCATCGGCTTCGCGAAGAAGGCCGACGGCTCGACCGCGCTCGCCGCCATGGCCGGCTTCCTCGTCTACCACAACGTGCTCAAGGCCTTTCCGGTCGCCGGCTCGGTGACCGAGATGACCCCGGACGGCATTCCGCAGAACCCCGGAGTTTTCGGCGGCGTTCTGATCGGCCTGCTGACGGCCACGATCTGGCAGCGTTACCACCGCACGAAGCTCGTCGACTGGCTCGGCTTCTTCAACGGCCGACGACTCGTCCCGATCATCATGGCGTTCCTGTGCTGCGCACTGGGCGTGGTGTTCGGGCTCCTGTGGGAGCCGGTGGGTGACGCACTGAACTGGTTCTCCAAGCAGCTGATCGACCTCGGCGCCTGGGGTGCGGGCATCTTCGGTGTCGCCAACCGTCTGCTCATCCCCATCGGGATGCACCAGTTCCTGAACGTCTTCTTCTGGTTCCAGGCGGGCGAGTACACCAAACCGGACGGCACGACCGTCCAGGGCGACCTCACCCGCTTCTTCGCCGAGGACCCCTCCGCGGGCCAGTTCATGTCCGGCTTCTTCCCGATCTTCATGTTCGGTCTGCCTGCCGCCGCGCTCGCCATCACGCACTGCGCCCGGCCCGAGCACCGCAAGCGGGTGGGGGGCCTGATGCTCTCGGTCGCCCTGACCTCCTTCGTCACCGGCGTGACCGAACCGCTGGAGTTCTCCTTCATGTTCGTGGCGCCACTGCTGTACGGGATCCACGCCCTGCTCACGGGCGCCTCGATGGCGATCACCTGGGCGCTCGGCGTCCACGCGGGCTTCAGTTTCTCGGCCGGATTCATCGACTACATCGTGTACTGGCACCTGGACACGAAGCCATGGCTGATCATTCCGATCGGCGCCTGCTTCGCGGTCGTCTATTACGTGATCTTCCGGATCGCCATCACGGCGTTCAACATCCCGACACCCGGGCGGGAACCGGAGGAGATCCAGGAGCAGCTGGAGAAGGACGCCACCAAGGCGTAGGGCCTTTGTCGGCATTGACCGGTTATGGTCGAGGCCACAGGAATGACGGGTTCCTTATCCCGCCCTCACCGTGCTACAACAGGTCTACACCTCTGAATGGTGTAGACCACGCGGTTTCACCGCGTTCCCCCTGAGACGCTGCCGTCCCCCTCTGCCCCTGGTCCCGGGCGGCGCCTTGCCCACTGGAGGAAGTTGTGTCCACGGCTAGCGCCGCTCCCGCGGCCGAGAAGAAGAAGGGCGCCAGCGCGATGGCTGTCATGCAGCGCATCGGCCGCAGCCTCATGCTGCCGGTCGCGGTGCTGCCGGCGGCCGCACTGCTCGTGCGTTTCGGCCAGCCCGACATGCTCGCGAGGGAGTCGTTCCCGGCCTTCGTCACCAAGATAGCCGGGTACATGGCGGCCGGTGGCGACGCGATCCTCGCCAACATGGCGCTGCTGTTCGCCGTCGGTATCGCCATCGGTTTCGCCAAGAAGTCGGACGGCTCGACGGCGCTGGCAGCGGTGACCGGCTACCTGGTCTTCCAGAAGGTGCTGGCCACCTTCACCGACCCCAACCTGCCGCAGGTCGAGGTCGTCAAGGACCACAAGGTCGCCCTGGTCGACGCCCCGGTCAACGCCGGTGTCCTCGGCGGTGTGGTCATGGGCATCGTGGTCGCCCTGCTCTACCAGCGCTTCTACCGCACCAAGCTGCCGGACTGGGCGGGCTTCTTCGGCGGTCGCCGTCTCGTTCCGATCCTGTCCGCCTTCGCGGGTCTGATCATCGGCATCGTCTTCGGCTACATCTGGCCGGTCCTCGGCTCGATCCTGCACAACTTCGGTGAGTGGCTGGTCGGCTCCGGGGCCGCCGGCGCGGGCATCTTCGGTGTCGCCAACCGTGCGCTGATCCCGGTCGGCATGCACCACCTGCTGAACTCCTTCCCGTGGCTCCAGGCCGGTTCGTACGAGGGCAAGAGCGGCGACATCGCCCGCTTCCTCGCCGGTGACCCGACCGCCGGACAGTTCATGACCGGCTTCTTCCCGATCATGATGTTCGCCCTCCCGGCGGCCTGCCTGGCGATCGTGCACTGCGCCCGCCCCGAGCGCCGCAAGGTCATCGGCGGCATGATGTTCTCCCTCGCGCTGACCTCGTTCGTCACCGGTGTGACCGAGCCGATCGAGTTCACCTTCATGTTCATCGCCCCGGTGCTGTACGCGGTCCACGCGGTGCTGACCGGTGTCTCGATGGCGCTGACCTGGGCGCTCGGCATGCGGGACGGCTTCGGCTTCTCGGCCGGTGCGATCGACTTCCTCCTGAACCTGGGCATCGCGTCCAACCCGTGGGGCCTGGCTCTGGTGGGCCTCTGCTTCGCGGCGGTCTACTACGTGGTCTTCCGCTTCGCGATCACCAAGTTCAACCTCCCGACGCCGGGCCGCGAGTCCGACGAGGAGCTGGCGGAGCTGCAGAAGGCCGAGGCCAAGTAACCAAGCAAGCGGCCCTCGCAAGCACGCACGCAGAAGCCCCGCCTTCCGTACCGGAAGGCGGGGCTTTCCGCACACCTCGGCCTCGACCGCGTGCGCGAGCGCGATACGGCCGGTCTGCCGGATGGCCTCGTAGTGGGCCCGGTACTCCTCCCCCAGCGCGCCCGGGGCCGCGGCTCCGAAGAGCAGCACGAGCGGTTCGCCGAACGCCACCGACACCTCGAGCGCGACCCGCAACACGCACCGAGCCGGGCGACTCGTCGTACCCCAGGACGACCGACATCTCAGGGCTCCTTGGTGCCGCGCGCGACCTCGGGGTCGGCCACCCCGGGGCGCTCGCTCCAGAACCTCGCCGCCGTGAGGCGTCGCGCAGCCATGATCAGCAGCCCCACGATCAGGATGAAGATGCCGATGACGAGCGGCGGGCCGAAGCCGAACCACGAGACACCGCTGTAGGAGTTCGCGGGGTCGGACATGTCGATGACGGACTCCACGAGCAGCCATGTCAGCAGCCCGGCGCCGATCAGCGGGCCCACCCCGATGAGGAAGAAGTTGCGGACGCTCTCGGTCAGGTGGCGGCGGTAGTACACGGCGCAGGCGACTCCGGTCAGCGCGTAGTAGAACGCGATGAGCAGCGACAGTGCCGTGAGCGAGTCGAAGAGGGCGTTCTCGCTGATCTGGCTGACGACGAGGTACCAGGCGATGGCGACGACGGCGACGGCCCACGTGCTCAAATACGGCGTGCGGAAGCGCGGGTGGATCCGGGCGAAGACGGACGGCAGCGCACCGCGGCGGGCCATCGACAGTCCCGTGCGCGACGATGGGATGATCGTCGTCTGCGTCGAGGCCAGCGCGGACGTCGAGACCGCGAGCAGCACCAGCCAGTCCCAGCCGCCCATGACCTGGCCTGCGAGCAGGGCGAAGACGAACTCCTCCTTGGCGGCGTTCTCGGCGAGGAAGGCCGGTCCGGCGAACGCCACGACCGCGATGGCGACCGACAGGTACGTCACCAGCAGCACGATCGTCGACCAGATGCCGGCCCGTCCGGGGGCGCTGGCCGAGTTCCTGACCTCTTCGGTGAGGTTGACCGCCGACTCCCAGCCCCAGTACATGAACACGCCCAGCAGCAGGCCTCCGGTCAGCGCGGCGCCGCCGGCCCCGAACGGGTTCAGCCACTCGATCTCCGGTTGGACGGGATCGAGTGGGCTCGTACCGGCGTAGACGCGGTAGATCGCGACGAAGGCGAAGGCGAGCAGCGAGACGACCTGGGCCAGGATGAGCACGTTCTGCACATGAGCCGACGCCTCGGTGCCGATGACGCAGATGGTCGTCATCACGAGGATGACGACCACTGTCAGCAGCTGGCGTACGAAGTCGTTCGCGGCCCAGCCGTCCAGGCCGACGGTGAGCAGGCCGAAGCCGACGGCGACGTCGGCGAGCGAGCCGACCACCAGCACGCCGGTCATCATGATCGCCCAGCCGCCGATCCACCCCGCCCAGGGGCCCATGGCCCGGGTGACCCACGAGAACGTCGTGCCGCAGTCCTGGTCGACCCGGTTGAGGTAGAAGAATGCCGACGCGATCAGCAGCATCGGCACGAAGGACGCGAGTACCACGCCGGGGGCGTAGACGCCCACCAGAGCCACGACCGCGCCGATGACCGCGGCGAGCGAGTACGCGGGCGAGGTGGAGTTGATGCCGATGACCAGCGCGTCGAGGAACCCGATCGCGTTGTGCTTCAGCTCCCCCGGCCCCTCCTTGTGGTGCGAGCTGGGCGGGGGCGGGCGGGTGTCCATGACGTCATCGGCCATGTGTCCTCGCAGATCAGAGCGATACGTCGCTTTTGCGTAATCTTAGCGAGGCGGGCCGGAGGGGGCCTGCAGTGCTGCGGCACATCGGTACTGCGCTACTTCGGTACCGCGCTACTGCGCTACTGCGCTACTGCGCTACGAGGACTCCTAGATCTCGTAGACCGCGCCCGCGACCGCCAGCTCGGCGGGCCCGTCGTACACGGCGCGGGCGTCCGCCAGGTTCCGCTCGGCGTCCGTCCACGGCGGGATGTGGGTGAGCACGAGACGCCGCGCCCCGGCGCGGGCGGCGTGGGCCCCGGCCTCCCGGCCGTTGAGGTGGAGGTCCGGGATGTCTTCCTTGCCGTGCGTGAAGGCCGCCTCGCAGAGGAAGAGGTCGGTGCCGCCGGCGAGCTCGACGAGGGGGTCGCAGACGCCCGTGTCGCCGGAGTACGTGAGCGAGCGGCCGTCGTGCTCGACGCGGATGGCGAAGGTGTCCACGGGGTGCGCGACCTTCTCCGTGCGGACCGAGAACGGCCCGATCTCGAAGGAGCCCGGCTTGAGCGTGTGGAAGTCGAAGACCTCGCTCATCGACTTGTCCGAGGGGGTGTCCGCGTAGGCGGTGGTGAGGCGCTGCTCCGCGCCCTCGGGCGCGTACACCGGGATGGCGTCGCAGCGGCCGCCGTCGTGGCGGTAGTAGCGGGCCACGAAGTATCCGCACATGTCGATGCAGTGGTCCGCGTGCAGATGACTGAGAAAGATGGCGTCGAGGTCGTAGAGACCGATGTGGCGCTGCAGCTCGCCGAGGGCGCCGTTACCCATGTCGAGGAGCAGCCGGAAGCCGTCGGCCTCTACGAGGTAGCTCGAACAGGCCGATTCCGCGGACGGGAACGACCCCGAGCAGCCGACGACGGTGAGCTTCATGGAGCTTGAACCTCCGTGGACGGTCGTTCGTGAACGGGGAACGGGGCGGGCTGAGGGGCGAGCGCGGGGGAGGTCGTGCGGTTTGTTGAGCGTACGGCGCGAAGGGGTCGGCCGCTCCTTCGCGGCGGCCCGTTGTGGGGGAACTCACCTGCCCTGTCACCGGATAGGACGAGGTGCGCGGGCGTGTGCGCGGCGCGCATGGCACGGGGTGCGCGCCGGTACCGTCTGGGGTATGGATACGTCCTGGTGGCTGGCGCTCGGCGCGGTGGTGGTGATCGCGCTGGTGGCTGCGGTGGTGCGGGTACGGCCTGGGGGGCGGGTGCGCCCGCCCGGCAGGCCGCGCGGGCGCCTGGCAGGCCCCCCGGCGCCGGCCGGCCCGAAGCGGCGTCCGCAGCCGGGCGAGATCTGGTGGGCGGATGTTCCGTACGAGGACGGACCGGGCTCCAAGGACCGGCCGTGTCTGGTCCTGCGTGTCCACGGCGGCGCGGCCCGGGTCGCCAAGATCACCAGCAAGTACCACGACGCGCGCCCCGGCGTGATCCCGCTCCCGCCGGGTGCGGTGGGCGACGCGCACGGCCGTCCGAGCTTCCTGGAGACGGATGAGCTGCGGGAGGTCCGGGTCCGTGACTTCCGCCGCCGTGTGGGGGTGGTGGACCCGCTGCTGTGGGACCAGGTGCGGCACCTGTCGCCGTAGGTCGTGTCTTCAGAGTCCCGTCTGCCCGGCCTTCGGGCGGACGACGCTACTTTGACGACACTCCCTCACCGGGCCCGGCCCCCGGAGACCCGTACGCCCTTCGGACGCGTCCTCGATCGCCGGACGGGCGGGGTCTGCCGGTCCGTCCGGCGATCGAGGAGCGGAGTCCGGGGCGGGACTCCCCGGGTGGCCGGGGCGGGATCCCGGGTCAGGCCCAGAGCTGGCCGTGCAGCGTTTCGATCGCGGCCTCTGTCGTCGGGGCCGTGTAGACGCCCGTCGAGAGGTACTTCCAGCCGCCGTCGGCGACGACGAAGACGATGTCCGCGGACTCGCCCGCCGTGAGCGCCTTCTTGCCGACACCGATCGCGGCGTGCAGCGCCGCGCCCGTGGACACGCCCGCGAAGATGCCCTCCTGCTGCAGGAGCTCACGGGTGCGGGCCACCGCGTCGGCCGAACCGACCGAGAAGCGCGAGGTGAGGACGGAGGCGTCGTACAGCTCCGGGACGAAGCCCTCGTCGAGGTTGCGCAGGCCGTAGACAAGATCGTCGTAACGCGGCTCCGCGGCGACGATCTTGATGTCGGGCTTGTGCTCGCGCAGGAAGCGGCCGACGCCCATGAGCGTGCCCGTGGTGCCGAGGCCCGCGACGAAGTGGGTGACGGAGGGCAGGTCGGCGAGGATCTCGGGGCCGGTGGTGGCGTAGTGGGCGCCCGCGTTGTCCGGGTTGCCGTACTGGTAGAGCATCACCCAGTCCGGATGTTCGGCGGCCAGCTCCTTCGCGACCCTGACCGCCGTGTTGGAGCCGCCCGCGGCCGGCGACGAGATGATCTCGGCGCCCCACATCGTGAGCAGGTCACGGCGCTCCTGCGAGGTGTTCTCCGGCATCACGCAGACGATGCTGTAGCCCTTGAGCTTCGCCGCCATCGCCAGCGAGATCCCGGTGTTGCCGCTGGTCGGCTCCAGGATCGTGCAGCCGGGGGTGAGCCGGCCGTCCTTCTCCGCCTGCTCGATCATGTGGAGCGCGGGGCGGTCCTTGACCGAGCCGGTCGGATTGCGGTCCTCCAGCTTGGCCCAGATCCGGACGTCCTCCGACGGGGAGAGCCGGGGCAGCCGGACCAGCGGCGTGTTGCCGACCGCGGCGAGCGGGGAGTCGTAGCGCATCCGGGATCAGACCATGCCGCCGGCCACGGCCGGCAGAATCGTGACGTTGTCGCCGTCGGACAGCTTGGTGGAGATGCCGTCGAGGAAACGGACGTCCTCGTCGTTCAGGTACACGTTCACGAAGCGCCGCAGCTGGTCCCCGTCCACGATCCGGGCCTGGATTCCGGTGTGCCGGGTCTCCAGGTCGGCGAAGAGCTCGGCGAGGGTGTCCCCGTTGCCCTCCACGGCCTTGGCGCCGTCGGTGTAGGTGCGGAGGATGGTCGGGATGCGGACCTCGATGGCCATGGCATGGGCTCCTGTCGGAAGGACGTAAGGGCGATACGTGTGGGGCGCGCGGCTCGGCCCCCGCGCGGGGGTTGGTGCGGAGGGTGGTGCGCTCGGGGCCGTGGCTCAGGCCGGACGGCGGTCCGCGCAGCGCGTACAGATGGCGCTGGCGAGGCGGCACAGGTCGACGTGCAGCCGCGCAACGAGCAGCATGCCCGGCGTCTTCTCGCTCACGTCGTTCGAAACCATGCGGTCATCGTAACGATTCCCGCTCCGGCTCCCGGAATGTGATCTCGCATCGTGGACCCGAACTGTTCGCCAGGCGGACGCTCGGTGCTCAGTACGCCTCGACGATCTTGACGTCCTCCTCCGTGACCTCACCCTCGACGATCCGGAACGAGCGGAACTGGAACGGACCCGCGTCGTCCGTGTCCGCCGTGGACACCAGGACGTAGTGCGCGCCGGGCTCGTTGGCGTACGAGATGTCGGTACGGGACGGGTAGGCCTCGGTCGCGGTGTGGGAGTGGTAGATGATCACCGGCTCCTCGTCGCGGTCGTCCATCTCCCGGTACAGCTTGAGCAGATCCGCCGAGTCGAACTCGTAGAACGTGGGTGAGCGGGCGGCGTTCAGCATCGGGATGAACCGCTCGGGCCGTCCCTCGCCGATGGGTCCTGCGACCACGCCGCAGGCCTCGTCGGGGTGGTCCGCGCGGGCGTGGGCGACGATCTGGTCGTACAGGGCCTGGGTGATGGTCAGCATGGGGACGAGAATAGGCGGACGGCCACCGGATCTGAGATCCGGGGACCATTGGCTGAGATCATTCCCGCGGCTCGGGGTCGCGGCAGGTCTCCGGCCGCCCTTCCGGACGATCGCGCGGCCGGTCATCCGGCCGGGTCGTGCGGCCGCTCGTCCGGCCGGTCGGTCACGGCGAGCAGCGCGTGCACCGTGGTCTCCATCGCACGGCGGGCGGCCTCCGGCTCCAGGCCGCTGCTGCGCCAGTGGTACCAGGCGCCCCATGTGGTCACTCCGTCCAGCCCGTTGAGCAGGTCGGCCCTGCGTCCCTCCGGGAGCCGGCCGAGCTCCACGGCGAAGACCTCGGTCAGCCGCTGCCGGGCGAAGTGCATGACCTGCCGGATGGCCTCGTCGACGCGCTCGGACAGCTGGTCCATCCGCAGCACGGCCAGCCGCGCCGGCGTGATCCACTCCAGGATGCGGGCGCGCTGCTCGGCGAGCGCCGCCACCCGGGCCTCCCGCGGCCCGTCCGTCGGCAGCGGCTTGATCTGTGCGGCCAGCTGGTCCAGGCGCCGGGCGATGGCGGTGTCCGCGAGCTGCGTCATATCGGCGAAGTGATGGAACACCAGGCGCCGGGACACCCCGGCGCGCTCGGCGACACGGTCCGCCGGGAACTGCGTCTGCCCCTCGTCCAGCAGGGACAGCATCGCGTCGGCGATCTTCTCGCGGGTCTGCCGGCCGCGCTCGGTGCGGCCGTCCGGCGCACCGCCGCGCGCCCGTTCACGAGCTTCGCCCTGCACCGTCTCCCGGGTGCCCGTCCGGGCGCTGCCCGGCGCCTGCGGTTGCGGCTGCTTCACGTCGGCTCCTCCCATCCCTGCGTTGACATTGTTGCACTCGCGATGCAACTGTGCCGATTGCACGTCGAGTGCAATAACTTCCGCCGCACGAGAGGGACGGCTCATCCGATGCTCCTGTCCGTAGGGCGCTGGTGCGCGCGCAGACCCAAGCGGACCGTGGCCGCTTGGCTGCTTCTGGTCACCGCCGTGGCCGCCGCAGTCGGCGTGTTCGGAACGGCCACCACCGAGGCCGTGACCATCCCGGGCAGCGACAGCCAGGCGGCACGGGACACGGCCACGGCCTTCTCCGACGCGGCCTCCGGCCGGCAGCCCGTCGTCCTGTACGCACCGCCGGGCGCCGCGCCCCTCACCGCGGCCGGGCAGCGCGAGGCGGTCGAGGAGGCCGCGCGGGCCATCGAGGACGTGGCACACGTCACGGCCGTCACCACGCCCTACGAACCGGCGGGCCGCGGCGCCCTCAGTGCCGACGGCCGGACCGGTCAGCTCGTGGTCGAACTCGACGTCACCGGCCGGGACATCACCCCCGGGACCACCCGGAGCATCACGGACGCGGCCGCCGGGGCCACCGGGGCCGGCATCGAGGTGACCCCCGGCGGCGATCTCGCCGCCGCCGCGGACAAGGGCTCCACCGGCCACAGCGAGATCATCGGGCTGGCGGCCGCCTTCGTCATCCTCGCCGTGGGCTTCGGCAGCCTGGTCGCGGCGGGGGTCCCGCTGCTCACGGGGACGATCGGCCTGGCCGTCTCCCTGTGTGCGATCGGCCTGGCGGGCCACCTGATGGACATGCCGTCCTCGGGCACGACCATCGCGGCGATGATCGGTCTCGGCGTGGGCATCGACTACACGCTCTTCTGTCTGACCAGGTTCCGTGAGCTGCGGGCGGCCGACCTGGGCGTCGAGGAGGCGGCCGCGCGCACCACGGCCGGCTCCGGCAAGGCCGTCGTGTTCGCGGGCAGCGCGGTCATCGCCGCGCTCGCCGGGCTCGCGCTGGGCGGCCTGCCGCTGCTCCACGCGCTGGCGCTCGCGCCGGGGATCGCCGTACTGGTCGCCATGGCGGCCACGCTCACCCTGCTGCCCGCCGTGCTCTCGTTGCTCGGGCGGCGGCTCACGCCCAAGGCACGGGCGACGGCCTCCGTGACCGGGGCGACGGACCCCGCGACCGAGGAGACGGACCCCGGGCGCGGGGAGACATCCGGCGCGGTGCTGCCCGATGCCGGACGCGAACGCGCCGATGCCGGACAGGAGCGCCCCGAAGCCGGCCGGGAGCGCCTCCGCGGCTGGGGACGCATCGCCGGGTACGTGGCATCGCGGCCGTGGCGCTGTCTCCTGGCCGCGCTCGTCCTGACCGGTGTGCTCGCCGGCCCTGCCGCGCAGTTGACCTTCGGTCAGCTCGACGCGGGCGACAAGGCCGCCGGAACGGCGAGCCGGACCGCGTACGACCGGCTGGCCGACGCCTTCGGCCCCGGCGCCAACGGCCCCCTGCAGATCGTGTCCACGCTGCCCACCCCGGCGACCGGCCCCGGCGACACCCGGATCACGGACGTCACCGCCGCCCTGCGCACGGCCCACGGCGTCGCGGCCGTCGGACCCGCGCAGCTGGACGCCGACGGCACACATGCGCGCTGGCAGGTCACCCCCACCTCCGCGCCCGGCGACCCCGCCACCGTCGAACTGGTCCATCTGCTGAGGGACGAGACCCTGCCCGACGCCACCGCGGGCACCGGCCAGGTGACCCATGTCGGCGGAGCCACCGCCGCCCAGGCCGATCTGAACGAACGTCTGAGCCGGCGGATGCCGCTGGTCGTGGGCTTCGTCCTCGCCGTCGCCGCACTGCTCCTGCTGGCAGCCTTCCGCTCCCCGGTCGTCGCGGTGAAGGCCGCACTGATGAACCTGGTCTCGGTCGCCGCGTCCTGCGGCGTGCTCACCGCGGTCTTCCAGTGGGGCTGGGGCGCGTCCCTGATCGGGCTCGAAGGCCCGATACCGATCCCCGGATACGTCCCCCTGCTGATGTTCGCCGTGCTGTTCGGTCTCTCCATGGACTACGAGGTCTTCCTGCTCAGCGCGGTCCGGGCGGCCTATCTGCGCGACGGGGACACCCGGCGGGCCGTGATCACCGGGCTCGCCGCAACCGGGCGGATCATCACCTCCGCCGCACTGATCATGGTCAGCGTCTTCCTCAGCTACCTGCTGTCCGACGACCCCGTGGTGAAGATGTTCGGCATCGGCCTGGCCACGGCCGTCGCGCTGGACGCCACCGTCGTCCGCGGCGTTCTCGTCCCGTCCACGATGGTCCTGCTGGGCCGCGCCAACTGGTGGCTGCCCCGCTGGCTGGACCGGCTGCTGCCGCACATGGCCGTCGAGGACGACGGCCACGTCCCGGCGCCGGCCGCTCCCGCGCCGGGCAGCACCCCCCTCGTCGGCACGAAGGGCTCAGCGTGATCCGGGTCCTGGCCCGCGGCCCAAGACGGCTGCTGTGGACGTCGCTCGCGCTGGGTGCGGTACTCGCCGCGCTGCCCGTCGCCGACCGGATCGCCACCGCGGTCGCCGAGGACCGGCTCGCCGAGCGGATCGCCGGGGCGCAGAGTGCCGTGGTCGGCACCCCGCGGGTGAGCATCGACGCCTTCCCCTTCCTGCTGAACGCCGCGGAGGGAACGTTCCCCCGGGTGGCGGTACGGGCCGACGCCGTGACCGGGGAAGGGCGGCCCGTACAGGCGTCGGTGGAGCTGCGCGACGTCAGGGAAAAGGCCGGTGCGTACACGGCCGCTGCCGCCGACGCACGGTTCACCGCGCCCTTCGGCTCCTTCGGCGCCGGTGCCGGTGCCGGTGCCGATCCCGGTGCCGGCGAGGGCGCTTCGTTCTCCGCGGACGCGGACGGACGCCTGCGCATCGAGCGTGAGTTCCTCGGTCTGCCGCTGGTTGTCGTCGCCGAGCTGCGGCTGGCCGGGCGCACGATCACCGTGGTGCCCGTCGCCGCGTCGTTCGCGGGGCGGCCGGTCGACCCGGCGGGCCCCCGTATCGCCGCGGCCTTCGAGGGCCGGCAGCGCACCGTGCCGGAGCTGCCCGCCGGGCTCACCCCGACCGCAGTCTCGGTCGGCGATGCCGGCGTGACGCTCCACGCCCGCGCGAAGGACGTCCGGCTCACTCCGGGCGGGTCCGGGCCCTGACACACATCGGGCCATGCCGGGCGAGACGGCCCGGCATGGCCCGATGGATGGTGCGAGGGGAGCGTGCCGTTACTTGGCGACGTCCGCGTACTCGCGAGTGGGCGCGGCGGTGAGCTGCGCCTTGCGCGACTTCTTCATGAAGGCCCAGCCGATGGCGAGCGCGACGGCCCAGCCGGCGCCGACGTACAGGCTCACGCGGGAGTCCGGGTCGTACGCGATCAGGCCGGTCACGAAGAGCAGGAACACCAGGGCGATCCAGCTGCAGACCGAGCCGCCGGGGGCCGGGAACGAGGAGGCGGGCAGCCGTCCGGCCTCGACCGCGCGGCGGTAGCGGATGTGGCTGACGAGGATCATGATCCAGGTCCAGATGCCGGCCGCGGTGGCCACCGAGGTGACGTAGCCGAACGCCTTCTCCGGGACGACGTAGTTGAGGAGCACGCCGATGCCCATGAGGGCCACGGAGACGGTGATGCCGATCGCCGGGGTCTTGCTGGCGGCCAGCTTGCCCAGGACCTTCGGGGCCTCGCCGTTGGAGGCCAGGTCGCGCAGCATACGGCCGGTCGAGTACATGCCGGAGTTGCAGGACGACAGGGCCGCGGTGAGGACGACGAAGTTGACGATGGCCGCACCGGCCGGGATGCCGATCTTGGCGAAGGCGGCGACGAAGGGGCTCACGCCGGGCGCGAACTCCGTCCACTTGACCACGCACAGGATGACCGTGAGGGCACCGACGTAGAAGAGGGCGATCCGCCAGGGCAGCGAGTTGATGGCCTTGGGCAGGGTCTTCTCGGGGTTCTCGGACTCACCTGCGGTGACGCCGACCAGCTCGACGGCGAGGTAGGCGAACATCACGCCCTGCAGGGTCATCAGGCTGGAGCCGATGCCCTTGGGGAAGAAGCCGTCGAAAGCCCACAGGTTGGAGACGGCGGCGGTGTCACCCGCGGCGCTGAAGCCGAAGGTCAGCACACCGAGACCGATGACGATCATGCCGACGAGCGCGGTCACCTTGACCATCGAGAACCAGAACTCGATCTCGCCGAAGAGCTTCACCGAGATCAGGTTGGCGACGTAGAGGACGACCAGGAAGACCAGGGCCGTGACCCATTGCGGGACCGAGGGGAACCAGTAGTTGATGTAGATCGCGGCGGCGGTGAGCTCCGCCATGCCGGTCACGATCCACATCAGCCAGTACGTCCAGCCGGTGACATAGCCGAAGAACGGGCCGAGGAACTCCCGGGAGTACTCCGCGAAGGAACCGGAGACCGGCCGGTAGAGGAGCAGCTCGCCGAGCGCCCTCATGATGAAGAAGATGATCACGCCCGCGAGGGCGTACATGAGGATGAGGCTGGGTCCGGCCTTCGCGATGTTCGCTCCGGCTCCCAGGAACAGGCCCACGCCGATGGCGCCGCCAATGGCGATCATCTGGACCTGGCGGGGACCGAGCCCACGCTCGTATCCCTCGCTCGAAGTTGCCGCGGCCTCATTGCCGTCATGCTTGTCGACCCGCGCTGAGGTCATGGATGCTGCGCCCTTTCTCCATGCTGACCCGCGCCGACTGCGTACGGCTGCGGATCAGGTCCTGATCCCCCCGGATGTGGATGGAGTGCCACCGGCGGTCTGCCGGTCGAAGCGCACCCGGGAACAGGGGTGGCGTCCCCGGGCGGTCGTGAAGATTTATCACGGCCGCAACATTGATCCATTCAGGGCGATGTGACGCACCGCACAGGAAGAAGCGGACAAAACTCATCTGACGCGGCAAAGCGGGGCGAGTGAGTGACGCGATCGTTATCCGGATTTGAGTGTCCGTTGAGCGAACATCGCCGGGCGTCACCGTGGCCCTACGGCATCAGCGTCTCGACGAGCGTCTCCTGGAGCGCACCGAGCCAGAGGTACGCCATCACCATCGGCTTGCGCGGGTCGGAGTCCGGCAGCCGGTACAGCTCGCCGCCCTCGTCCTCGTCGGTGACCTCGAGCCGGGTGCCGATGGTGAGCCGCAGGTCGTTCAGCGCGCCGAGCCAGTGCTGGGAGTCGCCGGCGGTCAGCTTCAGGACCGCGCCGCCCTCGCCCGTCGAGGTGAGCGCATCGAGATTGCGGACGACCGCGAGGGCGTCGCTGCGCTTGCGGTCGCGCAGATCGTTCTCCGTGAAGCGCCGGAACTCGGCGGAGAACTCACGGAGTTCATCGGCGTTGTCGGCGCCTTCGCCCTCCGGGCCGCCGTACGCGTCCGGGAAGAGACGGGCCAGCGCCGGGTCGGAGGGCGGCTCGCTCGGGCCGTCCGCGAAGAGCGCGGCGAGCGGGTCCTCCCCCTTGGCGGGCTCGTCGCCCGGGCCGATCAGCTCCAGCAGCTGGACGGCGAGCGAGCGGAGGATGGAGATCTCGACCTCGTCGAGAGCGACGGCGGCGCCACCACCGGGCAGCGCTTCGAAGTGTCCGGCCATCACTTACGTTCCTGGGAGAGCGTCGCCCACAGTCCGTAGCCGTGCATCGCCTGCACGTCACGTTCCATTTCTTCGCGGCTGCCGCTGGAGACGACCGCGCGGCCCTTGTGGTGGACGTCCAGCATGAGTTTGTGGGCCTTGTCCTTGGAGTAGCCGAAGTAGGCCTGGAAGACGTACGTGACGTAGCTCATGAGATTGACCGGATCGTTGTGGACGATCGTCACCCAGGGGACGTCGGGCTCGGGTACGGCGAAGGTCTCCTCGGCCGACTGGGTCTGCTCGATCTCTAGAGGCACAGTCACTCCACCCATGCTGCCACCCGAGGGGCGCTGTCGCACAAACGACCCCGCGCGTTTCGCGGACATCTCGTCACTCTGACGAGATTGGGGGTAGCATCCTTTGCATGGCTGCGATCCCCGGGGGCCGACCTCCTGTCCCCCGGCTTGCCCGATCGGCGGCTCAAGACGAGAGTGCGAGGTTGACCGTTGTGAACGTTGCGGATCTGGGCCTGCCGGTGGACGTGCCGTCGACCGCGCTCTTCACCGACCAGTACGAGTTCACGATGCTCCAGGCGGCGCTGAAGGCCGGGACCGCCGATCGCCGCTCGGTCTTCGAGGTCTTCACCCGGCGGCTGCCCGAGGGCCGCCGCTACGGCGTGGTCGCGGGCATCGGACGCGTCCTGGACGCCGTGGAGAACTTCCGGTTCGACCCGGGCGTGCTCGGCTTCCTCCGCGACCGGCGGATCGTCGACGAGCCGACCCTCCAGTGGCTGTCCGACTACCGCTTCAGCGGCGACATCTGGGGCTACCCGGAGGGCGAGGTGTACTTCCCCGGCTCGCCGATCCTGCGGGTCGAGGGCTCCTTCGCCGAGTGCGTGCTGCTGGAGACCGTGATCCTCTCGATCCTCAACCACGACTCGGCGATCGCGGCCGCCGCCTCCCGTATGTCGTCCGCCGCCGGCGGGCGCAGGCTCATCGAGATGGGCGCCCGGCGCACGCACGAGCTCTCCGCCGTCGCCGCCTCGCGCGCCGCGTACGTCGGAGGCTTCAACTCCACCTCCGACCTCGCCGCGGGGTTCCGCTACGGCATCCCGACGGTCGGCACCAGCGCACACGCCTTCACCCTGCTGCACGACACCGAGCGGGACGCCTTCCGGGCCCAGGTGGAGTCACTCGGACGGGGGACGACCCTCCTCGTCGACACGTACGACGTCGCCGAGGCCGTCCGTACCGCCGTCGAGGTCGCCGGTCCGGAGCTCGGTGCCGTACGCATCGACTCCGGGGACCTGCTGCTGGTCGCCCACCGGGTACGGCAGCAGCTGGACGAGCTGGGGGCGCGGAACACGAAGATCGTCGTGACGTCGGACCTCGACGAGTACGCGATCGCCTCGCTGGCCGCGGCGCCCGTGGACGCGTACGGAGTGGGTACCCAGCTGGTCACCGGCAGCGGTCACCCGACCTGCTCCATGGTCTACAAGCTGGTCGCCCGCGCCGCCTCCGGCGACCCGCAGGCCCCGCTCACCCCGGTGGCGAAGAAGTCCCTCGGCGGGAAACTGTCCGTGGGAGGCCGCAAGTGGGCCGCCCGCCGGGCCGACGACGAGGGCGTCGCCGAGGCCGAGGTGCTGGGCACCGGACAGGTCCCGGACGCGCTCGCGGACCGGCAGCTGCTGGTGGAGCTGGTCAAGGGCGGCGAGGTCGTCGCCCGTGAGCCGCTGGACGCGGCGCGTGAGCGGCACATCGCGGCGCGTGCGGCGCTGCCCATGTCGGCGGTCCAGCTGTCCCGTGGCGAGCCCGTGATCCCCACGGAGTACCTGTAAACCGCATGAACACCGGATGACCCAGGAGGCAACGACAGCGGTATTAGCAGGCAAATGCCCCCTCCCGCAAGGCGGTTGAAGTCTCTACCCTCAGAACATTGCCGCCGGACCGTCTCCCCTCCTCACCCTCCACCGAAGGACACCCGCCATGCACCGCGCATTGATCGTCGTGGACGTTCAGAACGACTTCTGCGAGGGGGGCAGCCTCGCGGTGGCGGGGGGTGCGGATGTCGCCGCCGCCATCACCGACCTGATCGGTGCGGCCCAGCCCGGCTACCGCCACGTCGTGGCCACCCGCGACCACCACATCGATCCGGGCGACCACTTCTCGGAGCACCCCGACTACGTGGACACCTGGCCGGCCCACTGCGTCGCCGGTACGGAAGGGGTCGGCTTCCACCCGAACTTCGCCCCGGTGGTCGCCAGCGGGGCGATCGACGCGGTCTTCGACAAGGGGGCGCACGCGGCGGCGTACAGCGGCTTCGAGGGGACCGACGAGAACGGCTCGACGCTGGCGGAGTGGCTTCGCGCCCACAAGGTCACCGAGGTCGACGTCGTCGGGATCGCGACCGACCACTGCGTGCGTGCCACGGCCCTGGACGCGGCCCGCGAGGGCTTCCGCACGCATGTGCTGCTCGACCTCACGGCCGGGGTCTCCGAGGAGACGACGGACCGGGCGCTGGAGGAGCTGCGGAGCGCGGGCGTGGAGCTGTCCGGGAAGCCGGTGGTGTAGCCCCCGCGCCTCGGCCCCGGACCGGCTCCAGTGGCCTGTCCGGGGGCCCGGGGCGAAGTCCCTGAGGGAGCTCGAGGACACGGCACGAGGCCGTACGGGGGGTCTGGGGCCTGCCCCCGGTCACGCCCCGCCCGCGGGCTTCAGCAGCGCGCGTATCGGGTGCCACAGCTCCTGCGTCGTGAGGCCCTCGTGCGTGCGCCAGACCAGGCCGTCAGGATGGTGCAGCACCGCCGTGATCTCGTCCGGCGTCGGCGGTTCCGCGTTCCCCCGCAGATAGACCGCCCGCAGGCCCAGATTCCGCAGCCGGGTCAGGGCGCGGGCGCGGTTCGCCGCATGGACCAGGATCCGTACCGTGCCGCCGTCGCCGGCCGGACTGGGCAGGCCTATCGCGACCACGACACTGCCTCCTGGCAGTTTGCAGAAGCCTCCGCCGGGCATGCCTCACGCTCCCCCGTACTCACTGTCAATAAGAACTTCGGTCAGACGCACCTAAACACGATCGGCCGCCGCCCGCTAGAGGGCGACGGCCGATCACGTTCTGACCTGCGACGATGCGCGTTACTTCGCCGAGGGGCCGACCTTCACGGTGATCGTCTGGCCGTTCTTCGGCTCGTTGACGATCGATATCCGAGTGTTGGTGTCAGCAACCTTGACACCGGCGGTCGCGGTCTCCTCGTACCAGTAGACACCCTTGCGGTCGTCGAAGACCGGGTTGCCCTTGTGCGAGCCGATCTTCAGCGCCTCGTCCGCCTTGTGCAGCGTGAAGGCGTCCGAGCGGAAGGTGCTGAAGGTCGAGTCGTACGACTGGATGCGGTTGCGCAGCAGGGTGCCGTCCGCCCACTTCATCGGCTTGGCGTTGGCGTCGATGGGGAGGACCAGGCCCTGGCCCGGGTGCTGGCTGGTGTTGTTGTCCTTCTGGGAGGTGTCCCAGAGCCAGATCAGCAGACCGTTCTGGTACGGGTAGTGCTCGACCCAGCCGTCCTTCGGCGCCTTGAAGCCGAAGTTGTACGGGCCGACCTTCAGGGTCTGGTCGTACGAGACGTACTGACGGTTCTCGGCCAGGTAGTACTGCTCGTACTCGTTGGTGAAGGACTCACCGATGCGGGAGAAGCCCTTCGCGGTCCAGCCGTTGTCGTCACCCTCGGCGTTGTCCGAGAACAGCGGGGCGCCGTCGGCGTTGACGGTGATCGCGTCGGCCGTGAAGCCCTTGCCGCCCGCGCCGCCGTCGGTCTGGTAGCGGAAGCGGACGTCGACCTTCTTGCCCGCGTAGGCGTCCAGCGAGTAGACCAGCTTCTTGTTCCCTCCCGAGGCGCCGGTCAGGGCCGGGGCGTCGCTCGCGTCGCGCGGGATCGCCGTGCCGTCGGCGGTGCCGTCGACGGCGGTCCAGGTGGCGCCGCCGTCCGTCGAGACCTCGGCGTAGAGGAAGTCGTAGTCGGCCTCGATGTCCCACCAGCCCGAGAGCTCCAGGGACGCCTTGGACTTGCCGGTGAGGTCGACGGAGCGGGTGAGGGTGTTCTTGAGGTCGTCACCCATGTTGCTCCACCACTGCTTGGAGCCCTCGGCGGGCTTCACGATGGTGGTGGTGACCTTCTTCTTCGGCAGCTCGACGACGAGGGCCTGCGGGTTCTTGGTGTTGTACTCGGCCACACCCAGCTTGTGGGTGGACTTCGTCGCCGCCTTGCCCTTGGTGTAGTTGAGCCAGCCCAGCTGCAGCTTGTCCCAGGCGGTCATGTCGCCGGGCATGTCACCGATGGAGTCCTGGCCGGTGCCGAGCCACGAGCCGGACGACATCAGGGTCCAGAAGCCGGTGGAGTTGTCACCGCCGCCGGAGGTGTCGTAGTGGTCCGGCAGACCGAGGTCGTGGCCGTACTCGTGGGCGAAGACACCGAGGCCGCCGTTCTCGGGCTGCATGGTGTAGTCGCCGACCCAGATGCCGGTGCTGCCGATCTGGGTACCGCCGGCCTTGTTGTTCGCCGGGCCGGTCTTGCCGGCGTCGGTGCCGTACGCGTACCAGCGGTGGGCCCACAGGGCATTCGCGCCCTCGACGCCGCCGCCCGCCGACTCGTCCTCGCCCGCGTGGACGATCTGGAAGTGGTCGATGTAGCCGTCGGCCTCGTTGAAGTTGCCGTCGGCGTCGAAGTCGTAGCGGTCCCACTGGTCGTACTGGGACAGCGCGGCCTTGATCTGCTCGTCGGTCTTGCCCTTGGCCTTCTGGTCGGCCGTCCAGGCGGTGACGCCGTCCTTGACCGCGTCCCAGACGTTGTTGCAGTTGGACTGGCCGCAGTAGTTCGAGCCGTAGCGGGCCTCGTTGTAGTCGACCTTGACCCAGTCGGAGACCGTGCCGTCGACCGAGTACCGGCCGGAGGAGGTCCGCTCGTAGTAGGTCTTCAGCGAGTGCTTGGGGTTCCCCTTCTTGTCCTTGCCCTCGCCGAAGTACAGGTCCTGGAAGTGCGCCTGGTTGAAGTCCTTCTGCCAGGCGGTGGAATTGTCCACCTTGCGGTCCGGCTCGGCGATCTTGTTGTGCAGCGGGCCGGGCGTACCGCCGTACTTCTTGACGGGCGGCTTCGGGCCCGCGCCGTCCGGGTCGAACATCGTGGTGTCGTCGACCTTGTCGCCGAACTCCACCAGGATCGTGAAGATCTTGTCGGTCTTCTCCCGTCCGAGCTCGACGTACTTCTTGTTGTCGAGCTTCACGACATTGGACGCGCCGCGCTTCTGCACGGTCGCGTCCCCGGATATGACCTGCTCCAGCGCGGCCTTGCGCTGCTGCTCCTGCTGCTTGCTGAACGGGCCCTCGAGGTCGTGGTCGACTCGGGCCTGGTCGTGGCCCTTGTCGTGGCCCGCGCCGGGCGCCGGGTCATGGCGCTCGACGCCGGCGGAGCCGGAGGGCTTGTTCTCGGCCTGGGCCGTGGTGAAGGCTCCGGCCGTCGCGCCGGTCGCGGCCAGAGCCACGAACACCGCGGACGCTCTGATCGCCCGTCGTCTGCTGGTCACTTGATGGTGTCCTCCCCCGCGCGCCGACGAAACCGCGGACCAACGGATGTGGGGTGGGATCCGCGCGCGGCAGCGCGTGCACAAGTGACGACATTTGACCGGAGTTAACGGAGAAAAGACAGACCTTGACTTGCGCAGGCCAACTGCACTATGCAGGAGCGCAGTTCCGGATATCGGACGCGTCTCGGACACACGGCCACATACTCCCCCGGCGACCCTCTCGCGCGCTTGCGATCCGGTCAACAGGCGCACCCAGCAGGTCAGTTCATGAGACGAGTGACTCGATGCGCCCCCAGTGCACCGGCACCGTGGGTTAGGTCACGCTTACTACCGGTTCCTCTCGGGCATCCACCGTCGTAGAGTCGCCAGACAGTGCGACCCGTTGCGACACCACCGAATTGATGCTTCGAGGGACGGAAACCGTCATGCCGCGTCCGACTGCCGCACAGCTCGCCTACGGTTCGGCCACTGTCGTCGTCTCGACCGTCGCCATGCTTCTGCTCTCCCGCACCACGACGGGTATCGGCGTCGCGGTGATCGGGGTCTCCGCCCTCGCGCTGGGCCTGCTGGTCGCCGTGACCGTGCCCCTGCCCACAAAGGCGAAGGCGGCGCGCACGGTCCCTGTGAACCATGCCGCCGCCCTCGCGGGTCCCGCCCGCACCGCGGACGCCTCCGCGGATTCCGCCGCCCGGGTGCCCGTCGCCCACGCCGGGGCCGAGCCCCGCGTCGGCGAGCATTCGCTACGCCGCTGACACCTCCACGGTCTTGGCGGCCTTGTCGTGCAGCCCCTGCTTGTACGGCTTGTCGACCAGGATCATGATCAGCAGGATGATCAACCAGACGAGGCCGACACAGTACGGAATCATGGTCGGCAGCCAGAAGACCACGGCCCGCATCAGCGCGGAGCCGGTGTCCGGAGTGCTCCCGTCGTTGAGCATCGCGACGCGCAGGTTCATCACTTTCTTGCCGAGGGTCTGACCGTTCCGTCTGACCATCAGGGTGTCGTAGGCGACATACGCCACGAGCGAGATGAACCAGAACCCGAACGCGGAGACGGTGAACACATCACCAACGCCGTTTTCCCAGTCGTCAGTATCGGGCCCCGTGGCGAAGAACAAGACAACCCCGAGGATCGCGAGCGGGATGCTGACGATCAGCCAGTCGAGGAAGCGGGCGAGGATGCGCCTGCCGGAGTTCGCGAGCGGCGGCATGCCACGGAGCGGATCGGCCCCGCCGTAGGGGTCACCACCGTAGGCGCTCGCATCGTACGGCGGAGGCGGCGCACCGCCGCCGTACGGTGGACCGTACGGGGACCCCGCTCCTGGAGGAGGAGGCGGAGGTGCACCGTACGGAGGACCCCCACCCGGCGGAGGCCCGCCGGGGGGCGGCTGGCCCCAGGGTGGCGGGCCGCCCGGAGGCGGCGGGGGCTCCTGCGGTCCCTGCGGCTCCTGCGGCCTCTTGCGGAACGGGTCTTCCTCGGGCGGCGGGCCGGGCGGCTGATCGTTGCTCATGGGGGCAGTGCACCCCGCCCGGCCGGGTCTCGCAACGGCTCGGTGCCGTTCGGGGGACCCTCGGGGCCAGAGGGCTGACAGGGCGTCAGCCGGAGTGCGGCCCAGTACGTCAGCCGGCCACGAACGTGTGCGCCGCCTTGTCGTGCCAGCACTGCCGCCACGGCCGGTCGAAGAGGCACCAGAGCACATTGACCACGCCGATGAGGAGCACGCCCAGCACCCCGTGCACCAGCCAGCGGCGCAGCGCGGCGCCGAACTGCGGGGGCCCGTGCGACTCGATGTCCCGCACCTCCAGGCCCAGCAGCTTCTTGCCGAGCGTCCAGCCCCATTTCGCGGTCGGCAGTGCCTCGTACAGCGCTCCGAGTACGAGCAGCACGGCGAACGCGATACCGAACTGGGTGGCGGTCGTACCGTCGAGCAGCCACACGGTGACCGTCTCGCCGGACATCTTCGCCGCCTGGATCTTGTCGTCGATGTGCGTCAGCGCCTTGGAGACGAACGGGAAGGACACCGCTCCGGCGAGCGCGCCCAGCACGACCGTGTCGATCAGCCGGGCCACGAACCGCTTGCCGAGGCCGGCCGGGCGGGCCGCGGCCTGGGCCTGCGCTGCCTGCAGGAAGGGGTCGTTGACCGGGGGCTTCCACGGCACGACCGGCGGTTCATCGGTCTGCTGCTGCGCGAGACGGTGCACCTGCTGGGCCCACGAAGCGGATCCGCCGCCCGCCCCGGCGGACAGCGGCGGCTGCTGCTGCGCGGGGACCTGAGGCTGCGCCTGCTGCTGGACCTGGGGCTGGGCCTGCTGCTGCGGCTGCGGGGGCAGCTGCTGAGCCTGGGGCTGCTGCGGAGCCTGCGGCTGCGGCTGCTGCGGCGTCATCGTACGGATCGCCATCGTGCCCTCGGCTGGCGGCGTACCGCCCTGCGGGCGCTGGGCGCGGATGGTGACGGTGCCGTCGGTGACCGGCTGTGCCTCATCGGCCCCGGCCCCGGACCCGCCCACGCTGCGCACGCCCGGGAGCGCGCCCCCGGTCGGGTCCGCCTGCGCGGCGTCGGAGCGATCCGCCGCCTGGCCGGCCGCTCGGTCGAACCGGACCCCGGGCGTGCGGTCCGCGGCCGGGCCCGCCGTGCGCGGGTCCTGCGCCGCCGCCGCGCCGCCTGCGCGGGAGTCCGGGCGTCCGCCCGCCGCCACGTCTCCGGGCAGCCGGTCCCAGGCCTGGCCGGCGGCCGGGGCCGAACTGTCCGTGCCGACTCCCGGCGCACCGCCCGCGCGGGGGTCCTGCGCAGGTGAGCCCCAGGAGACACGGCGGTCGCGGTCGCCGCCGAAGCCGGTCTGGCGGGAGGCGTCGGCCTGCCAGGCGGAGGAGGGCTCGGGGCGGACGTCGGCAGACGGCTCCGGGTCCTCGTCCAAGAAGACTGGCCCGGTCTCCTCGACCGACGGGACCGACGGAGCAGCCGGGACGGCTGGGGCGGCCGGGGTGCCGGCCGCCACGGCCGAGGGCGGCGGCGACGGCATCGCCTCGCCGTCCTTCGGCGTCGGTCGGCTCGTACCCGGCACCCAGGAAGCACCGTTCCAGTAACGGACATATCCGGGGATGGACGGATCGGGGTAGTAGCCGGGCGTGGGGCTGCCATCGCCGGTTGCCGGGGTTGGGGCACTCATCACCGTGGTCCCGTATCTCCTGGAAGGCGTCGAGGGTATCGAGGGCGTCGACTCAAGGGTCCACATCTATCAGACCGTCGCACGCACCTGGGCCCATCCCGTCCTAAGGACCACTTTCCGGTAACGCTGTGCCCCACCGGCACGCTCATGTGCCATGTCACTGAGAAGTTGATGGCGAAAGTCGCGTAATAGTCGGCGGGGAAGGCGCTCTCTCCCTGCGTGGCCCGCTCCAGGGCCTCGTACCAGGAAAGGAAGTCGCACTCTCATGCACACCGTGGTGGAACGCGAGCTGGAACTCAAGCTGGTGCTGTCGCCGGAGCACAGCACCTCTGTACCGGCCAGGCTGACCTACCGCACGGACGATCCCTACGCCGTGCACATCACCTTTCATGTCGGCTCCGAGCACCCCGTGTACTGGGCCTTCGCCCGTGAACTGCTGGTCGAGGGGATCTTCCGGCCGTGCGGGCACGGCGACGTCCGTATCTGGCCGACCAAGGTCGAGGGCCGCAGCGTCATCCTGATCGCGCTGACGTCACCGGACGGCGACGCCCTGCTGGAGGCACCCTCCGCGCAGGTGTCCGCCTGGCTGGAGCGGACGCTGCGGGCGGTGCCCCCGGGGACGGAGTCGGAGCAGCTGGGGATCGACGACGAGCTGGCGGAGCTGCTCGCGCCGACTCCGGCGGACGATCTGTATCTGCGTGAACCGTGGCCGTCCGACGAGGCTCAGGACGGCGAGGCCTAGTCACGACGGGTCGGACACGGACCAGACGTGATCAGACGTGGATCAGACGTGGATCAGACGTGGATCAGACTCGGGTCGGACGTGAATCGGACTCGGGTCGGACACGGGTCAGGCACGGGGTCGGGCTCGGGTCAGGCAGGTCAGGCAGGTCAGACGTAGGTATGAGTGATGAATTCGATGGAGTGGCCGTCGGGGTCGTCGACGTACACCCCGCGGCCGCCGAAGAGGTGGTTGATCTGCTGCGGTTCGGCGTGCATCGGGTCGGCCCAGTACGGGAGTTCCCGCTCCTTTATCCGGCCGAGGATCTCCTCGAACTCCTCGTCGGAGACGAGGAACGCCAGATGCTGGGAGACGATGTCCGTCTCCGCCCCCTCGTCGAGGTAGTCGAGCGTGACTCCGTTGGCCAGCGGGACGCTGGCGAAGGGGCCGAAGGGTTTCGGCTCGGGTGCGTCGATCAGCTCGGTGAGGAAACGGGCCCCGGCGAAGCGGTCGCGGCTGTGGACGATGGTGTGGTCAAGGCGTGCGGACACGGCTCCTCCTTCTTCATCGTGTCCTTTCACGCTATGCGGGGAGCTGCGTCCGTACCATCGGGCGTTGGTCCTGGTCCGGAGGTCTCAGAAGATCTTGCCCGGGTTGAGGATGCCGAGGGGGTCGAAGGTCTGCTTGATGCCGCGCTGCAACTCGATGCCCACCGGGCCGAGTTCGCGGGCGAGCCACTCCTTCTTCAGTATGCCCACGCCGTGTTCGCCGGTGATCGTGCCGCCGAGCTCCAGGCCGAGGGCCATGATCTCGTCGAACGACTCACGGGCGCGGCGGGATTCATCGGGGTCGGTGTGGTCGAAACAGACGACGGGGTGGGTGTTGCCGTCGCCCGCGTGGGCGCAGACGCCGATGGTGAGGTCGTACTTCTCCGCGATGGCCGCCGTGCCGTCGAGCATCGCGGAGAGCTGGGAACGCGGTACGCAGACGTCGTCGATCATCGTCGCGGATTTGACGGTCTCCAGGGCGGTGAGCGAGAGCCGACGCGCCTGGAGCAGCATTTCGGACTCGGCCGCGTCCTCGGCGGGGACGACCTGGGTGGCTCCCGCCGCCGTGCACAGCTCGCCGACCGCGGCCAGGTCGGGAGCGGGGTCGGGGGTGTCGAAAGCGGCGAGCAGCAGCGCCTCGGTGGTGTCGGGGAGGCCCATCTGCGCCATCTTGTTGACCGCACGGATGGTCGTACGGTCCATGAGCTCCAGGAGCGAAGGGGCGTGGCCGCGCTCCATGATCGCGCAGACGGCTTCGCAGGCGGCGGCCGCGGAGGGGAATTCCGCGGCGAGTACGAGCTGCTGGGGTGGTTGCGGCTTGAGCGCGAGGACGGCTTTGACAACGATGCCCAGGCTGCCCTCGGAGCCGACGAAGAGACGGGTGAGGTCGTATCCGGCGACCCCCTTGGCGGTGCGGCGGCCGGTGCTGAGGAGGCGGCCGTCGGCGAGGACGACGTCGAGGCCGAGGACGTACTCGGCGGTCACGCCGTACTTGACGCAGCACAGTCCACCGGAAGCCGTGCCGATGTTGCCGCCGATGGTGCACATCTCCCAGCTGGAGGGGTCCGGCGGGTAGTACAGACCGTGCTCACCCACGGCACGGGACAGTGTCGCGTTGATGACTCCGGGCTCGACGACCGCGATCCGGTCCACCGGGCTGATCTCCAGGATCCGGTCCATTTTGACGAGTGAGAGCACGATGCAGTCGTCCGAGGCGTTGGCGGCGCCGGACAGTCCGGTGCGGGCGCCCTGCGGGACGACCGGGACGCGCAGGGCGGTCGCGGTGCGCATGATGTGCTGGACCTGCTCGACCGTGCGCGGCAGGACGACGACGGCGGGGGTGCCCGCGTCGCAGAAGCTCGCCATGTCGTTGGCGTACGAGGCCGTGACGTCCGGGTCGGTGATCAGCGCTTCGGCGGGCAGACCCGTGCGCAGCCGTGCGAGGAGTTCTTCCATGATCCCAGCCTGGCACCCGGGGCCATCGGTGTGAACCCGTCCCCGATACGCGTCGCGCCGCCGAGTGTGCTCTTCGTATTGACGGACGAGTGGCGCACAGTGACGCCATGAAGACGCGATATGCGCCAAACATCCGGAATGTCATGGTCGCCTCGTTGGTCGCCGGGGCGCTGGTCGGCGGGGTCATGGTGTTCGGCCCCGACCGGGATGACGACGCCTCACCGCCCGCGGGGGGCGCTGCGGCGCGGGCGATGCTCGCGGCGAGCGTCGGGGCGCCGGCGTCGCTGAGCGAGCTGTCGGCACTGATCGGGGAGCAGGAGAAGTGGCTGCGCAGACACCCGGGCGACGACTACTCGTGGGCGGTCCTCGGTTCGGCGTATGTGGCGCGGGCGACGCTGGCCGGGGACTCTTCGTACTTCCCGAAGGCCCGCAAGGCGCTGAAGCGTTCGCTGACGGCGCTGCCGGGCAACCAGGGCAACGTCGACGCGCAACTGGGGATGGCGGCGCTGGCGAACGCGGAGCGGGACTACCGAGCGGCCAAGCGGTGGGGCGAGAGTGTGCGGGCGCGGGCGCCGAAGCGGTGGACCGCCTATCCGGTGCTGATCGACGCGTACAACGGGCTCGGCGAGTACCCGGCCGCGCAGAAGGCCACGGACAAACTGGTGGCGCTGCGGCCCTCCGCCGCCCCGGCCTTGGCGCGCCGGGCCCAGGTGTACCGCGACCGCGGCCGGCCGGAGGACGCGGCGGCCATGGCGTACGACGCGATGACGCACTCGGGCAGCCCGGCGGAGAAGGCGATGTCCCTGCACCGGCTGGGCGAGCTGGCGTGGGAGCGGGGCGAGCCGGCGGAGGCGGTCGGGTACTACGACTCGGCGCTGCGCATCGATTCCGGGCACCATCCGTCGCTGGCGGGGCGGGGGCGGGCACTCGCGGCGCTGGGTCGCAAGGGCGAGGCGTTCCGGGACTACCAGGACGCGCTGGAGAAGCTGCCGCTGGCTGAGTACGCGCTGGAGGCGGGTGAACTGTACGAGTCGATGAAGCTCGACGGTGACGCGCGTACGCAGTACGCGAACGTGCGCAGGCTCGCGCGGGAGGCGCGGAAGAACGGCGCGAGCGAGGAGCTGACGCTCGCGCGGTACGAAGCGGACCACGGGGACGCGAAGGCTGCGGTGGCCCGGCTCGGGCGGGAGTGGAAGCGCGGGCACCGGAGTGTGTACGTGTCGGACGCACTGGGATGGGCGCTGTACCGGGCGGGGCGGGCGGAGGAAGGGCTGAAGTACGCGAAGCGTGCGGCCGCCGCGCTCGACATGCGGAACGCGCTGTTCTTGTACCACCGGGGCGAGATCGAGCGCTCACTCGGCCAGGACGGCCCGGCCCGGCGGCATCTGGCGGCGGCGCTGCGCGTCAATCCGTACTTCTCCCCGCTGCTGGTGGGGCCGGCGAAGCGGACTCTCGCGGCGCTGGGCGAGCCCGCGCCGGGCGGCCCGGTGGACGTCGAGGGCGAGCCCTGGACGACGACGGAGCCCTCGGAGGACGAGGAGTCCGCGGAGTCCGAGGAGGGGGCGTCCGAGGAGTCTGCGGAGCCTTCGGAGGACGAGGCGTCCGAAGAGGAGTCCCGGGAGGGGGAGGAGGGGGAGTCGTCGAGGGGCTCCGAGTCCCCTGAGGCCGCCGAATCCACGGAGACTTCCGAGTCTCCCGAGTCCTCGGAGTCCGAGTCGTCCCCGACGCCGTCGGCGCCGGATCCGTCGCAGGGCTGACGAACACGTGCCCCCGCCCCGGGGAATGCGGGGCGGGGGCACAGCGCCGACCCCGTCTTGGCGGGGCGCCCCCACGCCCCCGACCCCGCACGCGGGCGGGGCACGCTGCTGTCGGGGTATTCCTCCCGAGCCCCGGACGCGGGCGGGGAGACACGCCGGCCCGAGGGCACGGGGAAGCGCCGGGGAGCTTCCTCCCCAACCTCCGAACCCAGAGACACGCCGGCACGAGGTCGCCGGAATGTGCCAGGAAGCTTCTTCCCAACCCCGAACCCAGACCGGCGAACCCACCGACCCGAGGTCGCCGGGGGGCGCCGGGGGGTATTCCTACCCCCCCGGCGCCCCCCGGCATCGTCACAGCACCGCTGTGCCGATGAGGGCGTTGCGCGGAATGAGCGCGGCGAGTGCGGCCTCGTCCAGGTCCTCCGTACCGGCGGGGCGGACGGGGAGGACCATGTAGCGGGTCTCCGCGGTGGAGTCCCAGACCGTGATGCCGGTGGTGGCCGGGAGCTGGAGGCCGAACTCCGCGAGCACGGCGCGGGGCTCGCGGACCACGCGGGACCGGTACGCCTCGCTCTTGTACCAGCTGGGGGACGGGCCGAGCAGCCGGACCGGGTAGCAGGAGCAGAGCGTGCAGACGATGACGTTGTGGGTGTCCGGGGTGTTCTCGACGACGCGCAGCCGCTGTGGCTGGACTCCGCCGGCGGACAGGCCGAGTTCGGCAACGGCGGAGGTGCCATCGGCGAGGAGACGGGCGCGGAAGGCGGGGTCGGTCCAGGCGCGGGCGACGACACGCGCGCCGTTCGCCGGGGAGGCGCCCGTCAGGAACGCGTCGAGCACCTCGTCGAGCGCGGCGCCCGCGACGAGGCCACGCTCCTCCAGGAGCGTCTCCAGGCGGCGTACCCGGCGGGAGATCACCGCGTCGGTGTGCTGGCCGGTCACGACTGGTCGTCCTCCAGATAGCTCTCGAACAGGTTGAGTACGACGTCGTGGTCGCCCGCGCCCCACAGGTCCCGGGCGGCGAATCTGACCGCGTACACCTGTTCCCGGGGCGCGTCGCCCGTCCCGCGCGCGTTCCGGTCGGCGAGGAGCGCGGGGCCCTCCGGCTCGACGACGGTGCCGTGTTTCCCGCGGGCGTAGCGCGGCAGGCGGGTGTGGTGCGGGGGGTCGTGGTGGACGGTGCGTACGCGCGCGCCGGTGCGGAAGCGGTCAGTCATCGAGCTCGCCCGCCTCGATGACGCCCTTGCGTTCCAGGAGCGTACGGATCGCGAAGAACCAGCGCTCGTAGTACGACGCCGCCAGATACTCGGCCGGTGCCATGGACTCGGCCGCGTCGCGGAACTCGTCGAGGTTGTACACCTTGCGGGCGATGAGCGCGGAGTTGAGCGCGAAGACCCGGGCTTCCCAGTCGGCGTGGAAGGGCTCGGTGTCGTCGGCAGTGTCGATGGGCCCGAAACCCTGCAGGCCTCCGACGTCATTGATCCTGGCCATACGCCGACCATAACGGCCTGCGGCGGTGCGGGCAGGAAAAGCCGTCGGCCTGCTGCTCCACGGGGTCAGGACCGTGGAGCAGCAGGCCGGTGAGGGACCCGGTGCGGGTCAGCGGATCAGCGGGTCACAGGTTTCCGCGCTTCTCCTGCTCGCGCTCGATCGCCTCGAAGAGCGCCTTGAAGTTGCCCTTGCCGAAGCCCATCGAGCCGTGCCGCTCGATGATCTCGAAGAAGACGGTCGGCCGGTCCTGGACCGGCTTGGTGAAGATCTGCAGCAGGTAGCCGTCCTCGTCGCGGTCGGCGAGGATCTTCAGCTCGCGCAGGGTCTCGATCGGCACGCGCGTGTCGCCGACCCACTCGCCGAGCGTGTCGTAGTACGAGTCGGGCGTGTCCAGGAACTGGACCCCGGCCGCGCGCATGGTGCGTACGGTCGCGACGATGTCGTTCGAGGCGAGCGCGATGTGCTGGACACCGGCCCCGCCGTAGAACTCCAGGTACTCGTCGATCTGCGACTTCTTCTTCGCGATCGCGGGCTCGTTGATCGGGAACTTCACCTTGAGTGTGCCGTCCGCGACGACCTTCGACATCAGCGCCGAGTACTCGGTGGCGATGTCGTCGCCGACGAACTCCTTCATGTTGGTGAAGCCCATGACCTTGTTGTAGAAGGCCACCCACTCGTTCATCCGGCCGAGCTCGACATTGCCGACGCAGTGGTCGATGGCCTGGAAGGTCCGCTTGGCCGGGGGCTCGACGATCGGGTCGGCGGCGACGAAGCCGGGCAGGTACGGGCCGTCGTAGCCGGACCGGTCCACGAGGGTGTGGCGGGTCTTGCCGTACGTGGCGATGGCGGCGAGGACGACCGTGCCGTGCTCGTCCTTGATCTCGTACGGCTCGGTGAGGCCGCGGGCGCCGTGCTCGGTCGCGTACGCGTAGGCGGCGCGGGCGTCCGGCACCTCGATGGCCAGGTCGATCACGCCGTCGCCGTGCTCGGCGACATGGTCGGCGAGGAAGCGGCCCCAGTCGGTGGCCGGCTTGATGACGGAGGTGAACACGAAGCGGGCCGCGCCGTTGGTCAGGACGTACGAGGCGGTCTCACGGCTGCCGGTCTCGGGTCCCGCGTAGGCGACGAGCTTCATACCGAAGGCCGTGGAGTAGTAGTGCGCGGCCTGCTTGGCGTTGCCGACGGCGAAGACGACCGCGTCCATTCCCTTCACCGGGAAGGGGTCGGCCTGCCGGGCGGTGTGAGGGGTGTGATCCAGGGTCTCTGTCATGGCGGCAGACTCCCTCCCTTCCACAAGCTGCGCAATAGTTTGTGTATCGACTGGGCAACCTGCTCAGCGTGCATCCGATTTGTTCGGGCTATCTGTACAGGATGACTACTTGTGAGGCTGCTGTGGCGATCGATCATCTGGACGGCAGGCTCATCGTGCTGCTCGCGCGGGAGCCGAGGATCGGCGTCCTGGAGGCCTCCCGCCGGCTCGGGGTGGCCCGCGGCACCGTCCAGGCGCGGCTGGACCGGCTCCAGTCGAACGGGGTCATCCGGGGCTTCGGCCCCGACGTCGATCCGGCGGCCCTCGGCTATCCGGTCACCGCGTTCGCGACGCTGGAGATCAAGCAGGGGCAAGGCGCCGACGTACGGGCCCATTTGGCCACCGTGCCCGAGGTGCTGGAGCTGCACACGACGACCGGCCACGGCGACATGCTCTGCCGGCTCGTCGCCCGCTCCAACGCCGACCTTCAGCGGGTGATCGACCGGGTCGTCGGCTTCGAGGGCATCGTGCGGGCGTCCACAGCGATCGTGATGGAGAACCCGGTGCCGCTGCGGATCATCCCGCTGGTGGAGCAGGCCGCGGAGGACGCCGGCTGACACAAAGTTGCAAAGAACTTGCTGCAACGCTTCCTTTGCAAGGCTTCCTTTGCAGCACTACCTTTGCATCATGCCGGAGCCCGCAGAGCCCACATATCGCCCGCTCGACCCGCGCTCCCTGCGTGGCCTCGCCCATCCACTGCGCATGCGGCTGCTGATCACGCTGCGCCACGACGGGCCCGCAACCGCCTCCCAACTGGCCGACCGGCTGGGCGAGTCCAGCGGTGCGACCAGCTACCACCTGCGCCAGCTGGCCGCACACGGATTCGTCGAGGACGATCCCGGGCGCGGCAAGGGCCGGGAGCGCTGGTGGAAGGCGGCCGACGAGGGGACGAGCATGGACGACGCCCTGTTCGACGACCCCGACCCTGCGGTGCGCGGGGCCGCGCAGCTCCTGATCCACGAGATCGCGACGCTGCACACCCAGGAGGTCGGCACCTGGCTCGGCACCGCACGCGACTGGCCGGAGGACTGGCGCCGGAGCTCGGAGATAAGCGACTTCACCCTGCGGCTGACCCCCGCGCTCGCCCTCGAGCTGAGCGGGCAGCTGCATGAGCTCATCGAGAGCTACCGGGAGCTCGCACCCGCCCCCGGGACCGAGGACGCCGCCCAGGTCCGAATGCATCTGCACTCCTTCCCGCGCGCGGCCGACTGAGCGCCCGACGACACGACCGGCTGACGTGACCGACCGACACGACCGGCTGACGCGACCGACCGAAGGGACCCACCGTCATGCATCCCTACGTCCATCTGCAGTTGCACTCCATACGCGTCGCCGAGCTGGGGTGCGAGGCAGCCGAGTACGCCCTGCGTCCCCGACATGCCCCGATCCGAACGCTACGTGACCGGAAGCTCGTCGAGTCGGGCCTGCGTCTGGTGCAGCAGCAGCCCACGCAGACCGCGCGCATCGCATGAGGGAGCCGGGGGGACGCGGGCCGCTCGCCGGGGTGCTGGCCGCCAACGCCGTATCCATCACCGGGAATTCGCTCACGCTCGTCGGCGTGCCGTGGTTCGCGCTCCAGACCACCGGCAGCCCCGCCAAGGCCGGGCTCGTCGCCTTCTGCGCGACCCTGCCGGTCGTCGTCTCCGCGCTCACGGGCGGCCCGGTCATCGACCGGATCGGCCGCCGCCGCGTCAGTATCGTCTCCGACCTGGTCTGCGCGCTCGCGATCGCCGCGATCCCGCTGCTGCACTACGTGGACGCGCTCGCGTTCTGGATGCTGTGCGCACTGATGGCCGTCACCGGTCTGTTCCACGCACCCGGCGAGACGGCGCGCTCTGTCCTCGTCCCCGACCTCGCAAAGGCTGCGGGCACATCGCTGACCCACGCGAGCCTCTTCGACGCGGTCTCGCGCGGAGCGCGGATGGCCGGGGCGGCGCTCGCGGGCCTGCTGATCGCGTTCACCGGCGCGGAGGCGGTCCTGCTGCTGGACGCCGCGACCTTCTGCGGCTCCGCGCTGCTGGTCTTCGCAGGCGTACGCAGTCTGAGCGCGGCCGATCCACGACCGGCTGCCACGCCGGTCTCACTCGCGGCCTACCGTGCCGAGTTACGGGAGGGCTACTCCTTCCTGCTCGGCAGTCGGCTGCTGCTCGCCATCACGGTCATGGTGATGCTCACCAACGGCCTCGACCAGGGCTGGAGTGCGGTGCTCCTGCCGGTCCACGCCAAGGAGAACCTCGGCGGTGCCGGCCATCTGGGCCTGCTGGTGGCGGTGATGGCGGGCTGCGCACTGCTCGGCGCGCTGCTCTACGCCGCGGTCGGGCACCGCTTCCCGCGACGGGTGCTGTTCACGGTGGCGTTCCTGCTGGCGGGGCTGCCGCGCTTCGTGGTGGCGGCGTTCACGGACAGCACGGTCCCTCTCGCCGCGACGATGGCGGTGGCCGGACTCGGCGCGGGCATGCTCAATCCGATCCTCACCACGGTTCTCTACGAACGGATCCCGGACGGACTGCGCAGCCGGGTCGCGGGCGTGACCACGGCCGGAGTGCTCCTGACGACCCCGCTCGGCGGCCTCGCCGCGGGTTACCTCATCGAACAGACGGGCCTGCCGACGGCGCTGCTGGCGCTCGGCGGGCTGTACTTCGCGGCGACGCTCGCACCGGCCGTGTTCCCGTGCTGGCGCGACATGGACGCGGCTGCGGACGCCACGTCGTCCGAGGAACGCAACGGGACCGACGGGCCCGACAGGACCGACAGCACCGACAGCACCGACAGCACCGACACGCTCAACAGACTCAGCAGGAAGGAACCTTCCCGCCCTTCTCCAGCGCCTTGAGCGAGGCCACGGCGTCCTTCAGCTCCGTGACGGGGATCAGCCGCAGCCCGTCGGGGAGCTCGGCGTCGGCCGCAGCGCACTCGGCCTTCGGCACCAGGAAGACGGTCGCTCCGTCGCGCGCCGCCGCCTGCGTCTTCAGGGACACCCCGCCGACCGCGCCGACCTTGCCGTCGGCGTCGATCGTGCCCGTACCGGCGACGTTGCGGCCGCCGGTGAGATCGCCGCCCGCGCCGTCGCCTTCGAGCTTGTCCACGATGCCGAGCGAGAACATCAGACCGGCGCTGGGCCCGCCGACGTCCGCGAGGTTCAGCGTGACCTTCACGCTGTCCGGATTCTTCTTGAGGTAGCCCAGGGCGGCCTGCACCGCGCTGTCCTGGGACTTCTCCATCTCGGCGGTGTTGTGCTTCTCGATCTCCTCGTCGGACTGCCCGGAGGGGTAGACGGAGTCGTGCGGCAGCACCGCACTGTCCGTACGGAACCAGGCGTCCACCACGTCCCCGAGATCGACGTCCACCGACGGCCCCGTCGCCAGGATCGTCGTCATCCGCAGCGCCCCGTCCGTCTTGCGGACGGGCGCCCCGGTGATCGTGATCACCGGCTTCCCCTTGTCCGTCCCCAGCACATTCGTGGTCTGCCCCGGCTGGGCCACGGTGAACGGCAGCGGCGCGAGCCCCGCGACCATGAGCAGCGCGCCGACGGGCAGGGCGCAGACGGCGAGAGCCCGGGGGCGCGAGAGACGATTGAGGCGAGAGAACACGGTGTCAATGTATCGGTCCCCCCGCAGGGCCCGAACCGACCCCGGTCACGACCAGGACCGGCCGCACCGTTCCAGGCGGGCCCAGGCCGCACCCGGGCCCGAAGCGGTGCCGCGCCCGAGTCCGAACCACGCACTGGCCCCGGGACTCGTCCCGGTCGGGCCGGAGCCCGCCCGGACTCCGTGGATCGCTTGGGGCCAAGGGACGGTCACGGCCCCTCGTACGTACGGGCCCGCACGGGTCCCGGGGCAGCCCTGGGTCAGGTGCCGGTTCCGGGGCCGGGAGCCCGGAACGTCAGCGCAGCGCGTCCGCGACCTCGCGGGCCGCGTCGACGACGCGGGGGCCCACGCGCTCGGGGACGGAGTCCGCGAGCATGACCACGCCCACGCTTCCCTCTATCCCCGTCACCCCGATGAGCGGCGCGGCCGCACCGCTCGCGCCCGCCTCCAGTTCGCCGTGGGTGAGGGTGTACGCGGGCTCGGTGAGACCGCCCTGACGGGCCGCGAGGATCGCCTTGCCCGCCGCGCCCCGGTCCAGCGGATGACGGAATCCGGCCCGGTACGCGACGTGGTAGTCCGTCCAGGTGGGTTCGACGACCGCGACCGCGAGCGCCTCCGCCCCGTCGACCAGCGTGAGATGGGCGGTGGCGCCGATGTCCTCGGCGAGTGAGCGCAGCGCGGGCAGCGCCGCCTCCCGTACCAGCGGATGCACCTGCCGGCCCAGGCGGAGCACGCCGAGCCCCACCCTGGCCCGGCCACCCAGGTCACGGCGGACCAGGGCGTGCTGTTCCAAGGTGGCGAGCAAACGGTAGACGACGGTCCTGTTGACACCGAGCCGGTTGGACAACTCGGTGACGGTCAGGCCGTGGTCGGTGTCGGCGAGAAGTTTGAGGACACGCAGTCCCCTGTCGAGCGTCTGGGAGGTCTCCGCGGTCACGACGCCCTCTCTTTCGAGGTGAGTGACGGCGACGCTCTCGCGGTACAGCGGCACCGGTCCCATCGGCGACGCACGGAGAGGCCGCCGGCAGGCCATGGCACACCGGCTGCGCTCCGCGGCGGCGCTGCCACGGGGCGTTTCATTGCGAGGGAATGTAGCGAGCCTGGTCCGCTCAGCGGAAGACCTCGTCCAGAATCCGGGCGCCAGGACCGTTTGGCACCCTTCTGCGGGCCGTAAGTCCGGATGACCGGGGCTTCACCGGGACCTTTTGGCGTCGGATATAGGCGTCGGATACAGGGGCCCTGCACAGGTGTCCGGTACAGGCGTCCGTGTCCGGTGTCCGGTACAGGCGTCCGCCATGCCGGGAGGGCCCGGACGCGGTCGCGTCCGGGCCCTCCCTCACAGTCGGCGTGGTCACAGCCGGCGTGGTCACAGCCGGCGTGGTCACAGCCGGCGTGGCGGCGTCACCGCATCCGCGTGGCCCACTCCTGCACCTTCTTGATCCGCTCCCGGATCTGCCCCGCCGTCGCCTCCGCGCTCGGCGGTCCCCCGCACACCCGGCGCAGCTCGGTGTGGATCACCCCGTGCGGCTTGCCGCTCTGATGGACGTATGCGCCCACCATCGTGTTCAGCTGCTTCCTCAGCTCCAGCAGCTCCTTGTGCGAGACCACCGGCCGCCGCTCGGCCGGCAGCTCCAGCAGGTCCGCCTCCTCGTCCGGCTTCTTACGGCTGTGCGCGATCTGCCGCGCCTGCCGCTTCTGCAGCAGCAGCTGCACCTGGTCCGGCTCCAGCAGCCCCGGGATACCGAGGTAGTCCTGCTCCTCCTCGCTCCCCGGGTGGGCCTGCATGCCGAACTCGGCGCCGTTGTACATCACCCGGTCGAAGACCGCGTCGGACTCCAGGGCCTCGAAGGGCAGCATGTCCTGCTCCCCGGTGTCCTCGTCCTGCTCCTTGTTCGCCTCGTCCATCTCCTTCTCGGACTCGGCGTACGGGTCCTCGTCCCCGTCCTTCTTCGGCCGGTCGAGCACGTGGTCGCGCTCGACCTCCATCTCATTGGCGAAGCCGAGCAGCATCGGGATGGTGGGCAGGAAGACGGACGCGGTCTCGCCACGCCGCCGGGACCGTACGAAACGGCCGACGGCCTGGGCGAAGAAGAGCGGCGTCGAAATCGTCGTGGCGTAGACGCCCACCGCCAGCCGCGGCACGTCGACGCCTTCGGACACCATGCGGACCGCGACCATCCAGCGGTCCTCGTTCTCGCTGAACTCGTCGATCCGCTTCGACGCTCCCGCGTCGTCGGAGAGCACGACGGTCGCCTTCGTACCGGTTATCTCCCGGATGAGCTTGGCGTACGCGCGGGCCGAGTCCTGGTCGGAGGCGATGACGAGGCCACCCGCGTCCGGGATCCCCTTCCTGACCTCGGTCAGCCGCTGGTCGGCGGCGCGCAGCACGTTCGGCATCCAGTCACCGCGCGGATCGAGGGCGGTGCGCCAGGCCTGCGAGACGGCGTCCTTCGTCATCGGCTCGCCGAGCCGGGCGGCGATCTCGTCGCCGGCCTTGGTGCGCCAGCGCATGTTGCCGCTGTAGCTGAGGAAGATGACGGGCCGGACGACGCCGTCGCCGAGGGCGTTCCCGTAGCCGTACGTGTAGTCGGCGGCAGACCGGCGGATGCCGTCGTTCCCCTCCTCGTACGTGACGAAGGGGATCGGGTTCGTGTCGGACCTGAAGGGCGTACCGGTGAGGGCGAGGCGACGGGTCGCCGGCTCGAACGCCTCCAGGCACGCCTCGCCCCACGACTTGGAGTCACCGGCGTGGTGGATCTCGTCGAGGATGACGAGGGTCTTGCGCTGCTCGCTGCGGTTGCGGTGCAGCATCGGGCGTACGCCGACGCCGGCGTAGGTGACGGCGACGCCGTCGTACTCCTTGCTCAGCGGACCCGCGCTGTAGTCCGGGTCGAGCTTGATGCCTATCCGGGCCGCCGCGGCCGCCCACTGCTTCTTCAGATGCTCAGTCGGCGCGACCACGGTGATCTGCTGCACGACGTGGTGGTGCAGCAGCCAGGACGCGAGGGTGAGCGCGAAGGTCGTCTTACCGGCGCCGGGGGTCGCCACCGCGAGGAAGTCACGGGGCTGCTCCTGGATGTACTTCTCCATGGCGCCCTGCTGCCAGGCACGCAGCTTGCCGGCCGTACCCCACGGGGCACGGCCGGGGAAGGCGGGTGAGAGATGGTGGGAGGCGGTAGTAGTCACGGTCTCCGGTTCGAGGCAGGGCTACGGCGTTACGTACGACAACCGGGCCACCTTACCGGTGCGGCCGCCCCCGCACGGGCCTCACGGGGCCGGTCCGGGACGGGGTGAGACCCGCCTCACAGCCTCCGCCCACGCCGTGGACGGCCGGGCTCACAGCGTGCGCAACACCGCCCCGATCGCCGCAGGATCGGTGAGCTCCCCGGCCGCGACGGCGACGACCAGGTCGTACGCCCGGTCCTGGTCGACGCCCGCCGGGTCGGCGCCGTTGAGGGCGAGGAAGACGGCGGCCGACAGCCAGGCCGTGCGCTTGTTGCCGTCGACGAACGGGTGGTTCGCGGCGATGGCGTGCAGCAGCGCGCCGGCCTGCTCGTACAGATCCGGGTACGCGGCGACCCCGTACATCCGTGCCCGCGGCCGGTGCACCGCCGACTCCAGCAGGCCGCCGGCCCGTAGCTCGGGCGGATGCCCGCCGAAGGCGATCCGGGCGATGCCGGTCACCTCGCTCACGGTGAGATGACGCGTCTGGCTCGTGGTCTGGTGGGTCATTCGCCAAGCCTCCTCAGCAGACCCGCGTGCTGCTGCGCCAGCCGCCCGGCCAGCGCGGCCAGCCGGTCGCTCTGCACCCGCAGATAGTGATGCACCGCATCGTGCGCGAGCTCCTCCGCGCTCCGGTCCTGTGCGTCCGCGAGATCGTGGAGCGTGTCGCGTTCGGCATCGGTGAGGATGATCGTGAGCTCGTGCATGGCCCGATGCTAAGCGCGGCCCCGCGCCGCCGCGCGGCGAGTTCCGCGACGGGCGCGGTGACGTACTCGGTTGCCAGGGCCTGTCTTTTGGATCGGGCCGGATCAGCGGGTGCGGTGGTGGAGGCGCGTCGCCACCCATGCGCCGAGCAGCGCGACCGCCGCCATGGGAAGGAACACCGCGGCGAAGGCGGCCGGGTGGGACGCGGTCGCGGCGGCCGCCGTACGGGCGCCGGCCGCCCCGCCGCCGAGGGCTGCGAAGGCCGCGCCGCCCGCGGCCAGGAGCAGGACGTTCGACAGGCCGTCGGAGATCTGGAGGGCGGCGGAGTTGGTGCCCGCCTCCTCCGGGGCCGACAGCTTCAGCAGCAGGACGCTTGTCGACGACATGACCAGGCCCATGCCGAAGCAGCCCCAGCCCCACGCGACGCCGACGATCCACACCGGAACGGACGCGATCAGCACGCTGGGCGCGGCCGCTATCGCCGCCGCGACGAGCAGCATGCCGGCCACCACCAGCCGCTCCCGGTACGGCTCCAGTCGCGGCCTGGACTGGACGAACGACCCCAGCGCCCAGGTCGCCCCGCCCACCGCGAGCGACAGCCCGGCGAGCGTCGGCGACAACCCTCGCTGGGCGACCAGCATCAGCGGTACGAACGACTCGGCCGCGATGAACGACCCGGCCGCCACGCCCCGCAGGAGCACCACCGACGGCAGCCCGCGCGCGGCGCGGTACGTGCCGCGCGGCAGCAGACCCAGTGCCGCGGGTACCAGGAGCGCGGCGCCCAGGGCCCCGGGTACGAGCGACAGCCACCGCAGGTCCTGGGCCGCGTACTGCAGCAGCCCGGCGCCCAGTGAGATCCCGAGGGCGAGCCGGATCCGCCGCGCGTCGAACGGCGCCGGGGGCGCCGTCGGGTCCACGGGCCCGGACGCCCGCCGCCGTATCGCGGGCAGCGCGAGCGCGAGCGGGACGACGACCAGGACCGGGATGCCGATGAACACCCACCGCCAGCCGAGCTGTTCGGTGACCGTTCCGGATGCGAGCGGCCCCACCACGGACGGGATCACCCAGCTCGCGGCGAATGCCGCGATGATCGGCGGCCGCAGCCGCTCCGGGTAGGCGCGGCCGATGACGACGTACAACGCGACGATCACCAGCCCGCCGCCCAGCCCCTGGATGGCGCGTCCGCCGATGAACTGCCACATCGTCGACGCCGCCCCGGACAGCAGCAGCCCGGCGGCGAACGCCGAGATCCCGGCGGTCAGCGCCCCGAGCGGCCCGCTCCGGTCGGCCCACTGCCCGGACAGCACCATCGCGAACAGGCTGGTCGTGAAGTACGCGGAGAACGCGAACGCGTACAGCCCCACCCCGTCCAGCTCCCGCGCCGCCACCGGCATCGCCGTCCCGACGGCGGTCGCCTCGAACGCGATCAGCAGGACGACGGAGACGATGCCGATGCTGAGGGCCCGGTAGCTGCGACCGAGGACGCCGCCGTCGTCAGCGGGGTCGTCGACGCTGACGTCGAGGTGGCGCGGTTCGAGGGCTGTCATGCCCCCAGAGTAAGGGGCGTCGCGCTGGTTGGCCCCTGTCGCGGGGCGGGGCCCGGGTCGTCCCTTGGTCCTACCGCCGCTGGCTTACGACCACGGACAACGACCCATGACCTGCGAGCCATGACCACGGTCACAGGCCACGGTCACGGGTCACGGGTCACGGGTCACGGGTCACGGGTCATGGTCACGGGTCACGCCGACGGGCGCGGCTACGGGCCACCGTGAACGGCGTATGGCAGTCGTATTGCAGCCCTGGCGCCGCCCTTTCGCGGGGCCCGGGCCGCCCCTACGGTCAATGCATCGAGGAACACACGACCGTGTGCCCGAGTGGTTGAGGGGCTCGCCTGCAAAGCGAGTTACGTGGGTTCGATTCCCGCCACGGTCTCTGACGCGGCCCCCACCCCCAGGCCCGCAACTGACGACAGCAGGCCAAGGGGCGCCGTGCCGCCGGCCCCTCCCCCGCCCGCGCACCCGCCCGCACCCGCCTCAGCAGCCCCTCAGTAGGCTCCTGTTGCTCAACAGCAACAGAGGGGGATTCGCACATGGAACGACCACGCCTGAACTCACCGCGTGGTATCGGCCCGTATGCGCTCCTCACCCGTCTCGATCCTCCGGGTCCGTACGATGCGTACGTCCCTCACCGTCGCTTCATCGCGCGACGCACCGACGGAGAGCGCACCGTCCTGCTCAGCACTCCGCTCCCGGGCGCGGATCCGGCCCGCTTCGCGGTCGAGGCCGAGGCGTCGCAGCGCCTGTTCGGCCCGTGGGTCTCGCCGGTGGCCGAGCTCGCACCGCCGGGAGAAGCCCCCTGGTACGCGTCCCCGTACCTGCCCGCGCTGCCCCTGCCCATCGCACTCGCGGTCCACGGCGGGCCCCTTCCGGAGCAGTCGGTGCGCGCGCTCGGCGCGGCGGTGGCCGAGACACTCGCCACCGCCCACGCCCAGGGCCTCACCCATGCCGGTGTCTCCCCGGCCGCCGTGCTCCTGACGGGCGACGGCCCCCGGCTGACCTGCTTCGGCGCGGTACGGGCCGCCGCACCCGACGGTGAGCCGCGCGCCGGTCTGCCGGGACTGGAGCCCGGCAGCCTCGCCCCGGAACAGGCGGCGGGCGGCCGCCCCCGCCCACCCGGCGACATCTACGCCCTGGGTGCGGTGCTCGCGTACGCGGCCACGGGCCACACCGTCCCCGAGCGCTCCGAACTCCCCGCAGCCCTCCGCCCCTTGGTCTCCGCCTGCCTGACCAGGGACCCGGCGAACCGCCCCACCGCGCCCGCCGTCCTCACCGAGCTGGCACCCCCCACCCCGCACGCCACCGTGCTCACGTCCGCGGGCCCGCTCCTCACCCCCGGCTGGCTCCCCGGCCGCATCGTCGCCGCCCTCGCCCGCCAGTCCGCGGAGATGCTCTCCACCGAAATCAGGACGCCCTGACCATGCTCTCCCCACTCACCCACGACGACCCCCAGCACCTGTCCGGGTATCTGCTGACTGCCCGCCTCGGCAGCGGCGGCATGGGCACGGTCTATCTCGCCCGGTCCTCAAGCGGCCGCACCGTCGCTCTCAAGACCATGCACGCGGCCATCGCCACCGACCCCGCCGCGCGGACCCGCTTCCGCCTGGAGACCGACGCCGCCCGCATCATCGGCTCCCAGCACGGCGCCGCCGTCGTCGACGCCGACCCGCTGGCCGAAACCCCCTGGCTCGCCACGGAGTACGTACTCGGCCCGCCCCTCGACGAAGCCGTCTCGCTCTGCGGTCCCCTCCCCGAGCCCACCGTCCGCGCCCTCGGCGCCGCGCTCGCCGGAGCGCTCGGCCAGCTCCACTCCTCCGACGTCGTACACCGCGACCTCAAGCCCTCGAACGTCATGATCACGGCGTACGGTCCCAAGGTCATCGACTTCGGCATCGCCCGCGCGGCCGGCGACGACCGTCTGACGCGCGTGGGCGCGGCGGCGGGCACCCCCGCGTTCATGTCTCCCGAGCAGGCCACCGGCCAGGAGCACACCCCCGCGGGCGACGTCTTCGCCCTCGCCGGCGTCCTGGTGCACGCGGCCACCGGCCACGGCCCCTTCGGCGCCGGCCAGGCCGCGGACCTCCTCTATCGCGTGCGCTACGCCGACCCGGACCTGACGGACGTACCCGCGTCTCTGGCGCCGCTGCTCCTGCGCTGCCTCGCCAAGGACCCTTCGCAGCGCCCCACCACGGCGCAGCTCGCCGCCGGACTCCACGACGGGCGCGGCGAGTTCGCGGATCACCTGCCGGACGCGCTCCTCGCGGAGATCGCCCGGCGGGCGACGGAGGTCTGGCAGTACGCCCCTTACCGGCTCCCGGCCCCGGACGTGGCGCCGCTCCCCGAGACCGTCCCGGACACCGGGTCAGCCGCCATGAGCCGGCGCAGGCTGCTGACCGTCTCCGGCGGATCGGCCCTCGCGCTGGTGGCCGCCGGCGCCGGCGCCTGGTCGTGGCTCCGCGGCCCCGGGGACCGAGGAGGCGGACCCGGCGGCGGCTCCGGCGGCGGCACGGCGCTTCCCACGGGCGCACCGTCGCCGGACCCCCTTCCGACGACTCCCGCGGTCGAGCGCCAGGCCTGGGGCAGGCGCGTCACGCGCACGAAGGGCAGCCAGGCGGTGCTCGCGCCGCTTCCGGCCGGTGAGATCGTCGCGATGGCGACAGGCGACGGACTGCTCGGGCTTGCGGCATTGAGCGGTGAGCGCCGCTGGCGCGTGGGGGCGGTGAAGGATCCCCGGCACGTCCACACGGACGGCAAGCGGATCCACGTACTGCTCCCCGGCGGCGCACACGGTCATCGGCTGTCGCTCCACACCGTCGATCCCGTCGGCGGCCGGACGTCCCCCGCCGCCCCGTTCGCGAAGTCCGCCGCACCCGTGCAGCAGGCCGCGCTGCTGAGGGTCGCCGACGGCACGGCGTATCTCGCCGCGGCAAGGGCGGGGAGCACGGGGAGCTGGAGCGTCGCGGCTTTCGACGTCCGTACGGGCAGGGAGAAGTGGAGCTCGCCCCTGCGTGCGTACGACCTCGGGAGCGCCGACGACCTCATCGTCACCGCCCTCGCCGGCGGCCGGCTGATCCTGCGCCGGCCGGCGCAGAACGGCGGCGGCCTCGACGTCAGCGCCCTGGACGTGCGGACGGGCAGACGGCTGTGGGCGACGACGGTGCCCGGGGAGAAGACCGGAGACGCCGCGCTCGCGCCGAACAGTCTCGCCGCGGACGACAAGCACGTGTACGTGGGTGGCCGCCGCCTCCAGGCGCTCCGGCTGAGCGACGGCGCCGTCGCCTGGACGTTCGGAGCGGGCCGCCCGGCGGGCTCGTACGGCACGCCGGCCCTGCGAGGAGGAGTGGTGTACGCGGCGGAGAAGGACATGGGCGTCGTGGCTGTGGGCGCCGCCGACGGGAAGCTCCGGTGGGCGGCGGAGACCGGAAGGGCTCCCGAGCCGACGGTCCCGCCCGCCGTGAACGGCGAATACGTCTTCGTCACGGCCGGCGGCAGCGTCAGCGTCGTCAACCTCCGCACCCACGCTCAGGAATGGGCCTTCTCCAGGAGCTCACGGAGCCTCACCCTCCACGAGTCCGCCAAGCGCCTCGTCCTCACGGACGGCGAGGAGGTCATCGCCGTCAACCTCACCTTCAAGTACCCCGCGAACCCCTCATGAAGGACTCTCGGATGAACCCTCTCGGCCCCGGCGACCCGCTCCGGCTCGGCCCCTATCGCCTCGTCGGAGTGCTCGGTGCCGGGGGCATGGGCAAGGTGTACTTCGGCCACGACAGCCAGGGCCGGGCCGCGGCCGTCAAGGTCCTGTTGCCCCAGCTCGCCCATGACCAGCACATGGTGCAGCGCTTTCTGCGCGAGGCGGAGGCCGCTCGGGCCGTCACCGGCCAGGGTGTCGCACGGGTCCTGGCCGCCCAGACCGAGGGCGGCCGTCTCTGGATCGCCTCGGAGTTCCTCGCGGGACCGACCCTGGAGCAGGCTGTCGCCGCCTACGGGCCGCTCCCCGACGAGGCCCTGCGCGCCCTCGCCGCCGCTCTCGCCGAGACACTCCGGACCATCCACGCCACCGGCCTGATCCACCGCGACCTCAAGCCCGCGAACATCGTGCTGACCTCTTCCGGCCCGCGCGTCATCGACTTCGGCATCGCGCGACCCGAGCACGGGCTCACGCTCACCACCACGGGCCAGGCCCCGGTGACGCCCGGCTTCGGCGCACCCGAGCAGGTGCTGGGGCAGCGCGTCGGTCCGGCCGCGGACATCTTTTCCCTCGGGGCCGTCCTGGCTTACGCGGCAAGCGGTGTACGGGCGTACTCCGGTGGCCATGTGGCCGCCGTGCAGTACGAAGTGGTCCACGGGGAGCCGGACCTGAGCCGGGTCCCGGAACCGCTGCGCCCGCTCATCGGCCCGTGTCTGGCGAAGGATCCCGCGTTGCGGCCCTCCCCCGATCAGATCCGTGCGGCCTTCGCTCCGCCGCGGCGCCCCGAACGGATCTGGCGGCAGGGCCCGTTGGCCACCGACATCAAGCAGCGGGAGACCGGCGCACAGCAGTGGTCGACGCTCCCCGGCACGGTCGTCGCAGAGCCTCCCGGCCGCCGCAGGTTCCTGACCGGGCTCGCGGCCGGAGCCGCCGTAATGGCCGCCGGAGGCGGCACGGCCGCCTGGCTGATGAGCGGCGAGGAGGAACCGAGCGGCCCGTCACCGAAGAACAGCGCGAAGGCGGCTCCCGCGGGAACACGCGCCTGGGGTCCGCTGGCGGTCGCGGATCCCTGGAGCCCTCCCGCACTCGCCGTCGACGACGTCGTGGTCTTCGGAGCGAAGGACGGAGGACTCGTCGGCCACGGGGCGGGCGACGGCCGGAAGAAGTGGGAGTCGCCGGACATCACCCCGTCCTCGGAGTTCTTGGTACTGCCCGGCGGTCAGATCGTGGCGGGAGACGCCGGCGGCGCGGTGCACGCCCTCAGCCCGTCGTCCGGCAAGGAGCAGTGGTCCGCGGAGATCGAGGCCGCCACGCTCCTCGCGGCGAACGACGAGACGCTGTACGTCCTGACGCGCGGCAAGAAGGTCCGCGCCCTCGACACGAAGACCCGCAAGGTCCTGTGGACCGTCCCCACCGTGTTCGGCTTCGGCTATGCCACCGCGAGCGGGAACCACCTGATCCTTCACTCGCACGAGGGGCACATCACCGCACTCGACGCCCGCTCGGGACGGCAGGTCTGGGAGCGGCGCAAGGCGGGCGGCTACGGCGCGATGCCGGTGATCCACGGCGACACCGTCGTCCTGGGCGGCGGACCGCTGCGGGTGGTCCGGCTCCAGGACGGCAAGGACGTGTGGACGGTCCGCGCCGCGCCCGACGGCTCCGACTGGTCCACTCCCACCATCGACGGGGATCGCCTGTACGTGGCCGCATCGTGGACGCTGCACTGCCGCCGCCTCAGCGACGGCGCGAAGATCTGGGCGACCGACATCAGGGGCGTCCCCCTGCTCAGCACCGGCCCCCAGATCCTCGGGGACTACGTCTGCGACGTCACCGGCAAGGACCCCAAGTCGTTCGACGCCGTGGCCCTCCACAAGGACACGGGCAAGCAGGCCTGGACCCACCCCCAGCACAGCACCAAGTCCCTGAAGCTGACGTCGGACGGCAAGCGGCTGTTCCTGCTGCAGAACGAGACCGTGACGGCGGTGACGGGAGGCGTGTGACCGTTGCGGGTCGTAGGGGTGCCCCCCGGCCCGTGCCAAGACGCCACCGGCCGCGGCTCGAGCCGCAACGCGGATCTCCCGCTACGCGTTCGGCGCAGCCACCGCCGCCTGTGGCCGGATCGGAAGCCGGTTGACGGGCCGGCCCGTCGCCGCGCGGACCGCCGAGGCGACGGCGGCCGGGGAGGTGACGACCGGGACCGCGCTCGCGGCCTTCGCACCGAAGGGGGCCACCACGTCGCGTTCTTCGACGAGTTTGACGATGCGGATGTCCGGTGCGTCCAGGGAGGTCGGGAGGGCGTAGCCCGTCAGGTCCGGGTGGCGGACCAGGCCGCGGGCGGTACGGAGGTTCTCGGTGAGGGCCGCGCCGACGCCCTGGGTGATGCCCGCCTCGATACGGGTGGCGAGCTGGGCGGGGTTGAGGACGCGGCCGACGTCCTGGGCGACGGCCATTTCGACGACGCGTACGGAGCCGAGTTCGATGTCGACGTCGACGACCGCGCGGATCGCGCAGAAGGCGAGGCCGACGAAGGCGTCGCCCTGGCCGTGGTCGTCGAGCGGCTCGGTGGGGTGGGGGCGGCACTGGGCGGTGGCCCAGAGTTCCTTGCCGTCCATCGCCTCGGTGACCGTCGTGGAGAGGACACCGTCGTACGAGGTGATCTTGCCGTCGGTGATCTGCAGCAGCTCGGTGGACATGCCGAACTTGTGGGCCAGGGGCTGGAGGAGCTGAGTGCGGACCATCTTCGCGGCCCGCTCGACCGCGCCGCCCGAGACCCAGGTGTGACGGCCGTGCGTGGCCGGTCCCGCCGGGGGCTGGTCGGTGTCGACCGAGGCGACGTGGACCTCGTCGATGCCCAGCGTCTCCTGGACGATCTGGCGGGCGAGGGTGGCGAAGCCCTGGCCGGTGTCGACGGCCGCGCAGATGACCGTGGCGACGCCGTCGTGGACCTTCACAGTGGCCGTGGAGACCTCGTCCGTGCCTTCCGCGCCGAGCATGTGGACCATGCCCAGCGCGTAGCCGACGCCGCGGCGCACCGCGCCCGGCTCGCCCGCGCCCTCGGGGCCGCCGGGCAGGAGCCAGGCCTCTTCGGGGGCGTCCTTGGGCAGGGCGGGTAGCGGGAAGTCGCGGACGGCCTGGAGGAGTTCGGCGACCGGCGCCGGGCAGGTGACGGTCTGGCCGGTGGGGAGGATGTCGCCGGTCGCGAGGACGTTGCGGAGGCGGACCTCGGTGGGGTCCAGGCCCAGCTTCGCGGCCAGTTTGTCCATCTGGGCCTCGTACGCCGCGCACACCTGCATCGCGCCTTCGCCGCGCACATGGCCGGAGGGCGGGTTGTTGGTGCGCACGGCCCAGCCCTCGATGAAGGCGTGCGGAACGACGTACGGTCCGCAGGCGAAGGCGACGGCGGCGGCGAGGGACTCGGAGGAGGAGTCGGCGTACGCGCCCGCGTCCAGCAGGATCTGCGCCTCCACCTTCACCAGGCGGCCCTCCGCGTTCGCGTGGTGGCGGTAGCGGAGCAGGGTGGGGTGGCGGTGGGCGTGGCCGAGGAAGGACTCCTCGCGGGTGGCGGTGAGTTTGACCGGGCAGCCGGTGCGCAGGGCGAGCAGCCCGAGCGGGATCTGGAAGCCCGGGTCCTCGCGGTCGCCCGTCGCGCCCGGGACGCCGGTGACCACCACCTTGACCTGTTCCGGTGAGAGTCCGAAGCAGGCCGCGGCCAGGTCCCGGTCCGTGTGGGGGTCGGTGGAGGCGGTGTAGAGCTCGACGCCGCCGTCGGGGCGGGGCACGGCGAGGCCGGCCTCGGCACCGATCGGGGCGGGGTCCTGGCGGCCGATCCGGTAGAGGCCCTCGACGACGATCTCGCCGGCCGCGTCCGGGTCGCCGAAGCTCAGCGGGATGTGGCGGATCAGATTGCCGTCGGGGTGCAGCGGCTCGGCGGCGAAGGCCTTCTCGGGGTCGGTGACCGGTTCGAGGATCTCGTACTCGACCGAGATCGCGGCCGCGGCGAGACGGGCCGTGTCGGGGTGGTCCGCGGCGACCGCCGCGATCGCCTCTCCGTGGTGGCGGACGGTGTCGGACGCGAAGACGGGGCGGTCGGCGATCCGGCGGCCGTACGCCGCGTCGCCCGGGACGTCGGTGTGCGTGATGACGGCCCGCACGCCCGGCATGTCGGCCGCGGCGGAGGTGTCGATGGCGGTGATCCGGGCACGGGGGTGCGGGGAGCGCAGGATCGCGGCCCACAGCAGGCCCTCGGCCCACAGATCGGAGGCGTAGGGGAACGTGCCCTCGGTCTTCGCGCGCGCGTCCGCCGGGGGGAGGGAAGCGCCGAGGCCGTGAGCGATCGGGGCCTCACCGCCGAAGGCAGGGGAAGGTTCCTGCTGGGGGCCGTCGACCGCCGGGGTCGCGGTGGCCGCGTCGTTGCTCACGCCATGCCTCCGTCATGCGGGTGGGGCTGCACACTACCGGCGCCCGGAGGTGCCTGGTGCGGGATGCGGGCCCCGTCATGAGTCGCTTCACGGGCCTCGTCGCCGCTCTCGGCGGCGGCTGCCGCGCTCGCCTCGCGCTCGGCGACGACTTCGCGTACGGCGTCGATGGCGCCTCGGTAGCCGGAGCAGCGGCAGAGGTTGCCGCAGAGGGCCTGGCGGGTCTCGAGTTCCGTGGGGGCGTGGTTGCCCTCCAGCAGATCGTGGATGGTCATGGCCATGCCGGGAACGCAGAAGCCGCACTGGACGGCTCCGCACCTGGCGAGGGCCCGCTGGACGTCGGACGGTTCGCCGTCGGTGGCCAGGCCCTCGACCGTACGGACCTCGGAACCGGCCGCGGTGGCCGCGGGCACCAGGCAGGAGGCGACGAGCCGGCCGTCGACCTGGACGTTGCACGCGCCGCACTCGCCCTGCGAGCAGCCGTCCTTGGCACCGGCGAGACCGAGGCGCTCGCGCAGCACGTACAGCAGCGACTCGCCGATCCAGGCGTCCGTGACGGGGCGGTCCGCCCCGTTCACGCGCAGGACGTACGAGGTGTGGGGGTGCTCGTCGTTCGGGAACCCGGCGGGGGCGGCGGGAGCCTCCGCGGTGTCCGGCGCCGCGTCGGGGGTTCCGGGGGCCGGCATCGCGGCCTCGGAAGCCGGTCCGGGGGCCGGCGCGGGAGCCTCTTCGTGCTGCTCCGGGGCGGGTACGGCGTCCGGCGCGGCGGCCTCCGGCTCGGCGGCGGGCTCCGTCACGGGCTCCGCGACCGGCTCGGCCGGCGCCTCGGGCGCGGCGTACGTCCCCGTCGCCCCCGTGGCCCAGGGCGCGGGCGCGCCGCCCGGCAGGGTCGCGGGGTAGGCCACGTCCGGGATGGGCGTACCGGCGGCGGGCGTGGCGCTTTCCGGAACGGTCGGCCGCGGCGTCGTCGCCCATGGGGCCGTCGCCCCACCCGGCAGTGTGGCCGGCGGAGTGCCACCGCCCCACTGGGACGCCAGCGCGGAGGTGGTGAACTCGCCCGACTCGTCGGGGATGTCGCCCTGGGCGACCGGGATCGTCCACTGCCCGGTGAGTTCGCCCGGTGTACCGGCGGCCGGGGCCGAGCCGGGGACGAAGGTGGCGTCCGCGGCCGGGTCGACGGCCTCCGGGAACGTCCACTGCCCTGTCGCACGGGGGTCGTGGGTGGTCTGTGCGTCGCTCCGGGACTCCGGCGCGGGCTGCGGCTCCTGCGCGGGCTCGGGCCAGTGGTGCACCTCGCCGCCCTGCGACGCCTGCGGCGGCACGGTCCAGGTGCCCGTCGCCGTGGGGTCGGCCGCCGCACCCGGGGTCAGGGGCGGGATCTGGGGCGGCACATAGCCGTGCCCGGGCGCCGCGAGCGGGGCGTCCAGCGCGTCCTCGGGCGGCAGCTGGACGAAAGCGGTGGCGTCGGCGTCGTACTCCCCGCCCGGGATCGGCTGCCAGCCACCGCCCTGCGGAGCGGGGTTCCGCGACGCGTTCTCTTCGGAGCTCATGACAGCGCCCTCCCCAGTGCTCGTCGGGCCAGTGCGGCGACCACGCGCCGCAGATGCAGGACGGCGGGCGGCAGCTGCTCCTCGCCCTGTGGGTCGGGGATGCAGGCGGCCGCCACGTACTCCCCGAACGCCGCCAGCGCCTCCGGCGCCAGCCCGCGCTCGCCGTCCCAGTCGATCAGCGAGGCGATCCAGCGCTCGGCCTCCAGCGGGCGCAGCGGCATCGGCGCGATCGCGCCGACCGCGCAGCGCACCCCGCGGCGCGCCGGGTCGAGGACGACGGCGACGGACGCCGAGGCCCGGCCGGGGCCGGTGCGTCCGGTGGCCTTGAGAAACACCTGCGGGGCGTGCAGCAGCGGTACGCGTACGAAGCCGATCAGCTCGGCCGGGCCGAGCATCTCCCGGCCGGCCAGCAGGTGGGAGACCGGGATCTCACGACGGGCGCCGCCCGGTCCGGCGATCACCAGGTCCGCCTCCAGGGCGGCGAGCACGGGCAGGGTGTCGCCGGTGGGGGCGGCGGTGACGATGTTGCCGCCGAGCGTGCCGGCGTTGCGGATCTGCGGCGGTCCCGCGGCGCGCGCGGAGGCGGCGAGCGCGGGGATGAGCGCGGCGAAGTCGGGCCGGCCCATCCGGGAGTGGGTCAGGCCGGCGCCGAGGAGCGCGTGACCGTCCTGGTACTGCCAGCCGCGGAGGTCGTTGATACGGCCGAGACCGACGAGACCGGCGGGCCGCAGCCGGCCCTTGTTGACGGCCGCCATCAGGTCCGTACCGCCCGCGACCGGCACGGCGGCAGGCATGGCGGTGAGCGCCGCCACGGCCTCGTCGAGCGAGGCCGGCAGCGTCACGGACTGCGCCGCCTGCGGTGCGTGAGTGGTCAACCCAGCTGCCCCTTCCCGGTGTCCCGGCTGTCCCCCTGTGATGCCGTACCGTACGTGCTCACAGCCCGGACTTGGCAACTCTGGCACATCTTCCGGGCGGACCGATGCGAGGGTCCACGAAGGACGCATCCGTCCCGGACATCCCTACGAAGGGGAATCGTCCGTTTTGCTACGGCGTAGCAGTCACGTGCGGATTGCCGCTTTTATGCATTCCTTGTGTGACTTTCCCCTGTGGCCCACCACAGTCCCAGGGACCCGCCCGCGGGACATCCCCTTGCGGCCGGGCTCACACGTTTGGGGGCGCCCCCTCGATCGGGCGTCCGAGACAGCCTGTCATTCCTTTGGGGGCGGGGCGCATCTGCCACGGCAACGGGCCCCCCGGTGGCCGGTAGTCGACGCCCAGCGCGTCAAGCCGCTGGTAGTGGGACGACATCCGCCGCTCGAAATCGGCGAAATCACGGTCTGCCGGGGCGGGGAGCGCGGACCAGGCGACCTCGGCGAAGGCGGCGAGGCGAGGGAAGACCTGGTAGTCGATGCGGGAGCGGTCCTGCATGACCTCGGTCCAGACGTTGGCCTGGGTGCCGAGGACATGGGCGGCCTCGGCCGGGGTCAGCTCCGGCGGGACGGGCTCGAAGCGGTAGACGTCCTCCAGCGTGCGGACGTAACCGATCGGCATGGGTTCGTCGGCACCTGAGGCTTGGCGGTGGTCGAGGTAGACATGCTGCTCGGGGCACATGACGACGTCGTGACCCGCCCGGGCGGCGGCGATCCCGCCGCCGTATCCGCGCCACGAGGAGACCGCGGCGCCTTCCGCGAGCCCGCCCTCCAGGATCTCGTCCCAGCCGATGAGGCGGCGGCCGCGGGCGCCGAGCCAGCTGTCGAAGTGCCGGATGAACCAGGACTGCAGCTCGTCCACGTCGGCGAGGCCGAACTCCTCGATGCGGGCCTGGGCGGCCGGGGAAGCCTTCCACTGGTCCTTCAGGCACTCGTCGCCGCCGATGTGGATGAACGGGGAGCCGGCGGCGGGGAAGAGGTCGAGCACCTCCTCCAGCACGCCCTCGTAGAAGCGGAGGGTGTTGTCGGTGGGGGCGAGGACGTTCGGAGTGACGCCCCAGGTGTCCCAGACGGACAGCCCGGCCGTGTCGATGACGTCGGTGTTGCCCAGTTCCGGATACGCGGCGATGGCGGCCTGCGAGTGGCCCGGGATGTCGATTTCCGGAACGACGGAGATGTGCCGCTCGGCGGCGTACGCGACGATCTCGCGGATGTCGTCCTGTGTGTAGTAACCGCCGTGCGGTTTCTCGTCCCACAACTCGGAGGCCCGGTGGCCCCATTTCGTACGGGAACGCCACGCGCCGACCTCGGTGAGGCGCGGATGGCGCTTGATCTCGATGCGCCATCCCTGGTCGTCGGTGAGGTGGAAGTGGAAGACGTTGAGCTTGTGGGCGGCGAGGAGATCGAGGTAGCGGAGGACGTCGTCCTTGGGCAGGAAGTGGCGGGCGACGTCGAGCATGAGGCCGCGCCAGCGGAAGCGGGGGGCGTCTTCGATGACAACCATCGGTACGTGCCACTCGCGCCGGGGTGTGACCGGTGCCCGGCGGAACGCCTCGGGCCCCAGCAGCTGACGGAAGGTCTGAGCACCCCAGAAGACACCGGCCGCGCTGCCGCCCTCGATACGGATTGCGTATCCGTCGATGAGGATGCGGTACGCCTCGGGTGCGAACCCGGGGGCGATGCTCAGCACGATGCGGTTGTCGCTGTCGCAACCGTCCGGCAGGGGTAGCCCGGTGGCCGCCACGACCGTGGAGCGCAACCAGCGCGCGACGCCCTCCGTACCGGACTGCGCCTCGATCTCGGTCTCCGCGTCGAGTGGGTACAACCCGGGGCCGGGCGACACCCGTTGGAAGCTTTGCGGGGCCGGAACCAGATCCATCTCTTTCAGCCTTTCGCCGCACGGAATATGACACCCGCTTCCCTTCGGTCTCCAAGCGGAAGCCGGGGCAAGGCGCCAGAAAGCTGGGGTCCGAGCTGGGACAAGCCTCCCTACCACGGCCCCCTGTTCACCGAGCAGAGATCTGCAACCTATCGCGCATTCGTGTGTACGTACGGCTATCGCAGCAGCATTCGCACAGCACGCAAGTAACGTGACACAGCAAGTCGAGGCCGAAGCAGTGATACGAGCCGACCGCCTCGACATCCGATTCCCCACAACGCGGGAAAGCACAAACCCCTTCGGCATGCCGGGACCACCCACATGCCTGCGTCTCAACCACTCTGTCGCACGCTCACGGACCCGCCCTTCGGCCTCCTGTAGGGGGTGTGGGCCTTGTGTGACCAGCCCGAGTCGTCACGATCACAGATCAGAAGGAGGTGCAATCGATGACTACGTTCGATGCAGGACAGAAGACCCACTCCGGGGTGCTTCCTCAGCCCCGGACCCTGGAACCGGCGTCAGCAGACTTTCCTGGGAGCAGGAACGAACGGGGCGCCGGGGTGCGGGCGACTGCACACCCGGTGTCGGACATGGGCGAGGGGAGATCCCGCAGACCGGCACCCGGTCTGCGGGGCGTCACCCCGGCACGCACGTGCCGGGCGAGGGCCGTGAGGCCCATCCCGTCGTGTTCGTCCTCGACAAGCACAGCACACCGCTGCAGCCCACCACCCGGCAAGGGCCCGCAAGCTCCTCAAACAGGGCCGGGCCGTAGTCGCCCGGCACACCCCGTTTGTCATTCGTCTCAAGGATCGCACCGTTGCCGACTCCCAAGTCAACGGCGTGGAAATAGGTATCGACCCCGGCAGCAAGCGCACCGGGATCGCCGTCTTCACCGCCCGGCACGGCACTCGGCGGGGTCTGTACGCGATCGAACTGACCCACCGGGGCAGACAGATCCGGGACAAGCTCACCGCCCGTGCCGCCTACCGGCGCGGGAGACGCTCCCGAAATCTGCGCTACCGAGCGCCCCGCTTCCGCAATCGCACCCGCCCCAAAGGCTGGCTCCCGCCGTCCTTGCGGCACCGGGTGGAAACGACGATGTCGTGGTGCACACGGCTGGCTCGCTGGGCGCCGGTGACGGCGGTACACGTGGAACGCACTGCGTTCGACATCCAGGCCATGGCGGCCGGAAGGCCCCTTGAGGGAGTCGAGTACCAATACGGCACGCTCCATGGAACGGAGGTGCGCGAGTATCTCCTCGCCAAGTGGAGGCGCAGATGTGCCTATTGCGGTGCCACCGGCGTGCCGCTGAACATCGACCACATTCACCTGAGATCGAAGGGGGGCTCCGACCGCGTCTCCAACCTCACCCTCGCCTGCGTCTCCTGCAACCAGACCAAGGGCAACCGCCCCATCGAGGACTTCCTCGCTCACCGACCCAGGCTGCTGGCCAAGATCCTCTCGCAGGCCAAGGCGCCCTTACGAGATGCCGCTGCTGTCAACTCCACTCGCTGGACGCTGTGGCGGTCGCTCGAGTTTGCATTCCCCACGGTCAACGCGGCCTCCGCGGACGAACCAAGTGGAACCGCACCCGAACCGGCCTGCCCAAGACTCACACGCTCGACGCCCTGTGCGTCGGCCACCTCGACGCGGTGCACCAGCATCCCCGCGCGCTGCTTGTCATCGAGGCCAACGGCCGAGGACGCTACCGACGCACCGACCCTGACCGTTTTGGCTTCCCGCGCAAGACCGACCCTCGCACCAAGCAGATACACGGCCACGTCACCGGCGATCATGTTCGCGCGGCCGTCCCCACAGGAAAGTACGCCGGAGCCCACACGGGCAGAGTCCTGGTCCGCACCACCGGAAAGTTCGATATTCGCACGCCTCGCGGGCGAATCCAGGGAATCCATCATCGTCACATCCGCACCCTCCAGCGCGGCGACGGATATGCCTACGGCGTCCGCCGCGAGGCCGAGCATTGAGTAGAGGGAGCGCAGTGCTTCCAAACCGCAACGGCCCCCGGGGCGCGCCGCAGCGCGCCCCGGGGGCCGTCCCCGACGGGAAGGACCGGTTACTTGTCCTTGCCGCCCTTGTCCTTGTCGCCACCAGGGCCCATGGACTCGTAGATCTCCTTGCACATCGGGCAGACCGGGTACTTCTTGGGGTCGCGCCCCGGAACCCAGACCTTGCCGCACAGCGCCACCACGGGAGTGCCGTCGAGGGCGCTCGCCATGATCTTGTCCTTCTGGACGTAATGGGCGAAGCGCTCGTGGTCGCCGTCGCCGTGCGACACCTGCGGTGTCGGCTCTACGAGGGTGCCCGTACCTGTCCCGCGCTCGGGCTCAAGAGTGCTCATAGGTGCCAAGGGTACTGAAGGGCGGCGGGATCAGTTCAGCGAAGGGTCGTCCGGATACGTCGCGACCATCGCGAGCTCACTGCGCTGCCGCCGCAGGACCGACCGCCACAGCGATTCGGGCCGCGGCGAGGACACGTCACCGGGCTCGGACTCGACGACGTACCAGGCGCCCTCGGTCAGCTCGTCCTCCAGCTGGCCGGGGCCCCAGCCCGCGTAGCCGGCGAAGATCCGCAGCGAGCCGAGCGCCGCGGCGAGCAGCTCCGGCGGGGTCTCCAGGTCGACGAGCCCGATCGCCCCGTACACCCGCCGCCAGCCCAGTGGCCCCTCGTCGCCGGGGATGACGGCGAGGCCGAGCGCCGAGTCGAGCGAGACGGGGCCGCCCTGGAAGACCACGCCGGGCTCGCCGGCGAGGCCGGCCCAGGGCTCCAGGATGTCGCCGACGCCGACCGGCGTCGGCCGGTTCAGGACCACGCCGAGTGAGCCCTCCTCGTCGTGGTCGAGCAGGAGCACCACCGCGCGGTCGAAGTTCGGGTCCGCGAGGGCCGGAGTGGCGACGAGCAGCCGCCCTGTGAGGGAGGACACCTCGGTCATGCGACACATGATCCCGCATCTTCGCCCTCCGCGGGGAGCGGGCGGCGGAGTGTGAGCCGACGCAGCTCAGGGCGCACCGCGGCAGCGGGAGCGCGCGGCGGGTCCGGACGGGCGGATGGTGACCGTCCGCACGTGCACCCAAACGGAGCGTATTGTGCCTGATTCATTTCGCACGAGGGTCCCCCCTTGGCCTTACGGGAGTGGGGTAGTCGCCCCTTACGCTTAGCCCCTGGCCCCTGCCCGACCTCCCCCTCGCTCCGCTGGGGGGGACCCCCTCCGGAACGCGAGATACATGACCGGCACAGACGATGTACTGCTTGTCCACGGCGGAACCCCGCTCGAGGGCGAGATCCGCGTCCGAGGCGCCAAGAACCTGGTGCCCAAGGCTATGGTCGCCGCGCTGCTCGGCAGCGAGCCGAGCCGGCTGCGCAACGTTCCCGACATCCGCGACGTGCGGGTGGTGCGGGGGCTGCTGCAGCTGCACGGTGTGACGGTACGCCCCGGTGACGAGCCCGGTGAGCTGGTGCTCGACCCGACGCACGTCGAGAGCGCCAATGTCGCCGACATCGATGCCCATGCGGGTTCCTCGCGGATCCCGATCCTGTTCTGCGGCCCGCTGCTGCACCGGCTCGGCCACGCCTTCATCCCCGGTCTCGGCGGCTGTGACATCGGCGGCCGGCCGATCGACTTCCACTTCGACGTGCTGCGACAGTTCGGCGCGAAGATCGAGAAGCGGGCGGACGGACAGTACCTGGAGGCTCCGCAGAGGCTTCGCGGTTGCAAGATCCGGCTGCCGTATCCGTCGGTCGGCTCGACCGAGCAGGTGCTGCTGACGGCGGTGCTGGCGGAGGGCGTCACCGAGCTGTCGAACGCGGCGGTGGAGCCGGAGATCGAGGACCTCATCTGCGTACTGCAGAAAATGGGCGCGATCATTTCCATGGACACCGACCGGACGATCCGGATCACCGGTGTCGACCGGCTCGGCGGCTACACCCACCGGGCGCTCCCGGACCGTCTCGAGGCCGCGTCCTGGGCCTCGGCGGCGCTCGCGACCGAGGGCAACATCTATGTGCGCGGCGCGCAGCAGCGCTCGATGATGACGTTCCTCAACACGTACCGGAAGGTCGGCGGCGCCTTCGAGATCGACGACGAGGGCATCCGCTTCTGGCACCCGGGCGGCTCGCTCAACGCGATCGCCCTGGAGACGGACGTGCACCCCGGCTTCCAGACCGACTGGCAGCAGCCGCTGGTGGTGGCCCTGACCCAGGCCGCGGGCCTGTCCATCGTGCACGAGACGGTGTACGAGTCCCGGCTGGGCTTCACCTCCGCGCTCAACCAGATGGGCGCGCACATCCAGCTGTACCGCGAATGCCTGGGCGGCTCGGACTGCCGCTTCGGCCAGCGCAACTTCCTGCACTCGGCGGTCGTCTCCGGCCCGACGAAGCTCCAGGGCGCGGATCTGGTGATCCCGGACCTGCGCGGCGGCTTCTCCTACCTGATCGCCGCGCTGGCGGCGCAGGGGACCTCGCGGGTCCACGGCATCGACCTGATCAACCGGGGCTACGAGAACTTCATGGAGAAGCTCGTCGAACTGGGCGCGAAGGTGGAGCTCCCGCGCGGCTCCGTCGTCTGAGCCAGGCTCCGTCTCCCCGGGGCGAGCCCCCGGCCTTCTTCACCCGGCAAGCGCCGGACGGCCCGGACAACCGGGCGGTCCGGCGCTTGCGGCGTATTCGGGGCTCCGTCCCCGTGCCCCCGTGCCCCGTGCCCCGTGCCCCCGCCGGGGCTCCGCGCGGGACCCGGCGCCCAAAACGCCAGGCGGGGCCGGATTCGGGGCCTGAGCACACGGCCGAAGCCCGTACAGGCCCGCCGGAGGCGGCCGGGGCCCGCACAATCGCCGTACGGCTCATTTGAGCCCCTCCGGCGATCGAGTGGGTCCCCCACGCCCGCCAGGGCGCAGGGCGAGACCGAGGCGCGGGGGTTCGGGGGCAGAGCCCCGGGAAAACGAAGGGGCGGCCACCCCGGTCCGGGTGGCCGCCCTGTCGCTCATGGACTTACTTGCCCTTGGCGGCTTCCTTGAGCTTCGAGCCCGCGGAGACCTTCACGCTGTAGCCGGCCGGGATCTGGATCGGGTCGCCGGTCTGCGGGTTACGAGCGGTGCGAGCGGCACGGTGGGTGCGCTCGAAGGTCAGGAAGCCGGGGATGGTGACCTTCTCGTCGCCCTTGGCGACGATCTCGCCGACGGTCTCGGCGAGAGCGGCCAGCACGGCGTCGGCGTCCTTGCGGGTCACCTCGGCGCGGTCGGCCAGCGCGGCCACCAGCTCACTGCGGTTCATGTTGTTACTCCCGTGTTCTTCTTGCCTGTGAGGCGTGAGATCGAAGCCGATGCTGCCAGGGCCCTCGGACAGTCCCCGGACCCGGGTCTGCTGTCAGACCCTCGCGCCCAATTGAGCATCCTGCCCCCACCAGCGGCGGGAAAGCCAATCCGGCACCCTCCGGAGTCACACGAAAAGCGCCACTGCCTCGTCGTGGTGACGTTCCGTCGACTCCATGGAAACTCCTCGGAGCCAGAGGCCGCCGTCCGTGCTGCGCGGCCGGGCGGTCGCGGGCTCATGGTCCGCCACCCTAGAGGGGCGTTCCTGACCCCGCGACTCGCGACGCGCCGCCGTCAGGCGGACGTGGGGCCCGTCACAGCTGCGCCCGCCGCCCTTGCGGCGTCCCGTACGGCTCCGGCGACCGCGCCCGCGACCTTTTCGTTGAAGACCGACGGGATGATGTAGTTCGGGTTGAGCTCGTCCTCGGTGACGACGTCCGCGAGCGCCGCGGCCGCGGCCAGCATCATCTCCGTGTTGACCGTACGGGACTGGGCGTCCAGGAGTCCGCGGAAGACGCCCGGGAAGACCAGCACGTTGTTGATCTGGTTGGGGAAGTCGGAGCGGCCGGTCGCGACAACTGCCGCCGTCTGGCGAGCGATTGCCGGCTCCACCTCGGGGTCCGGGTTCGCAAGAGCGAACACGATGGCGCCCTCCGCCATCGCCGCGACGTCGTCGGCACCCAGCACGTTCGGAGCGGAGACGCCGATGAAGACGTCCGCGCCGCGCACCGCCTCCCGCAGGGTGCCGGTGACGCCCTCGGGGTTGGTGTTGTCGGCGATCCAGCGCAGCGGCGACTCGGCCGCGGCGTCGACGAGGTCCGCGCGGCCCGCGTGCACGACACCGTGGATGTCGGCGACGACGGCGTGCTTGACGCCCGCCGCGATCAGCAGCTTCAGGATGGCCGTACCCGCGGCGCCGGCGCCGGACATGACGACCCGTACGTCGCCGACCGCCTTGCCCACCACACGCAGCGCGTTGGTCAGGGCGGCGAGCACGACGATCGCGGTGCCGTGCTGGTCGTCGTGGAACACGGGGATGTCGAGGGCCTCACGGAGCCGCGCCTCGATCTCGAAGCAGCGGGGCGCGGAGATGTCCTCGAGGTTGATGCCCGCGAAGCCGGGGGCGATCGCCTTGACGATCTCGACGATGGCGTCGGTGTCCTGGGTGTCCAGGCAGAGCGGCCAGGCGTCGATGCCCGCGAAGCGCTTGAAGAGGGCCGCCTTGCCCTCCATGACGGGCAGGGCGGCCTTCGGGCCGATGTTGCCGAGGCCGAGGACGGCGGAGCCGTCCGTCACGACTGCGACGGAGTTGCGCTTGATGGTGAGGCGCCGGGCGTCCTCGGGGTTCTCGGCGATGGCCATGCAGACGCGCGCCACACCCGGCGTGTAGACCATGGAGAGATCGTCACGGTTGCGGATGGGGTGCTTGGACTGCATCTCGATCTTGCCGCCGAGGTGCATCAGGAAGGTCCGGTCGGAGACCTTGCCGAGGACGACGCCCTCGATGCCGCTCAGCTTCTCGACGATCTCGTCGGCGTGCGTGGTGGAGGTTGCCGCGATGGTGACGTCGATACGGAGCTTCTCGTGGCCGGAAGCAGTGACGTCGAGTCCGGAGACCGAACCGCCGGAGGACTCCACGGCCGTGGTGAGCTGCGAAACGGCGGTTCCGCTCGCGGGCACCTCCAGCCGGACCGTCATCGAGTACGAGACGCTGGGCGCCGTTGCCATGGCCGAGTTCCTCTGCTTTCCCTAGCTTCGTTGCTGCGCCGCCCCGGCGGTGGCCGGGCAGGGCCCTCCGATGTTCGCACCTACCTGCGAGTAGCAGGTAATAGTGGTCGTTTTGTTTCTGGAAACTGTTTTCCACCATACGAGAAGTTGCGGGGAAACAGAAGAGGAAACAGAAGAGGTCCGCGTCGCCGATGGGCGACACGGACCTCTTCTTCACACGAACTGGGTGGCACCGACCCGCCATGCTCGCCTCGCGGCAAGTGGTCCCTCTAAGGGACGAAGGTTGGGCCCGGGGGCTTGGATCGAGCCGGTGCCACACACAGGCTAACAAAGACTCCCAGAAGGTGATTCCCGTACGGCGAGTTGACCGCGGATCGGTCCCGGCGGCGGGCCCGGTCAGTCCCGCAGCAGGTCCGGGATCCCGTCCGCGTCCGGCTCGTCGCGCTTCCCCGACACCACCGTCAGCTGCTGGGTGGCGCGGGTCAGCGCCACGTACAGCACCCGCAGCCCGGCCGGGGACTCGTCGGCGATCTCCGCGGGCGAGACGACGACCGTCGCGTCGTACTCCAGGCCCTTCGCCTCCAGCGAGCCGAGCGCCACCGCGCGGTCACCGAGGTCCGCGAGCCAGCGGGCGGCCTCCGCGCGCCGGTTCATCGCGACGACGACGCCGACGGTGCCGTCGACCTCGTCCAGCAGGCGCTGGGTCTCCTGCCGCACGGTCCGCTCCAGATCGTCGCGTACGACGGTGAAGCGCGGCCGCAGACCCGTCGAACGGACCGCACGTGGCGCGTCCATGCCGGGCATCGCGAGCATCAGCACACGGGCGGCGAGCTCCGCGATCTCGGAGGGGTTGCGGTAGTTGACGGTGAGGTCGAAACGGCGGCGCGGGCGGGTGCCGAGCGCCTCGTCGCGCGCCTCGGCCGCCTCGTCCGGATCCGACCAGGACGACTGCGCCGGGTCGCCCACGACCGTCCACGTGGCGTGCCGGCCGCGGCGGCCGACCATGCGCCACTGCATGGGCGTGAGGTCCTGCGCCTCGTCGACGATGACGTGGGCGTACTCGGTGCGCTCCGCGGCCAGCCGCTCGGCCCGCTCGCGCTGGGTCTCCTCGCGCTGCGGCATCAGCTCCTCCAGACCGGTGAGATGGTCCAGCGGATCGAGTTCGCGCTTCTTCTTCGGGCGGGCGGGGGTGCCGAGCAGTGTCTGCAGCTCGTCCAGGATCGCCACGTCGTGCACGGACAGACCGTCGCGTCTCAGGCTGCGCGCGACCCTGCGCACCTCGCCGGGGTTGAGGATGCGCCGCGCCCACCGGCCGAGCCGCCTCTCGTCCGCCATCGCGTCGAGCACACCCCGCGGGGTGAGCTCGGGCCACCAGGCGTCCAGGAACGCGAGGAACGCGTCCTCGGAGGTGACGTCCTCGTCGAAGGACGAGCGCAGCTCGGCCGCGAGCTCGGGATCCGTGTGCCGGGTGGCGGCGCCGGACTTGGCGTACAGGGCGTCGAGCAGAAGCCTGCGGGCACGCGGACGCAGCAGGTTGACCGGCGCGGTGCCGCTCAGTGCGTTCTGCCGGATGCGCCGCAGCTCGTCGGCCTCCAGCTCCAGCCGCCGCCCGAAGGCGACGACCCGCAGCCGGTCGGTCGGCCCTGCGGGCGACGCACCGCCGGTGCCCGCTCCCCTCGGCTCCTCACCGAAGGCGAGCTGCCCGTCGGCGCGACCGGCGCCGCGCCGCGCGTCCCCGGGCTCCAGCGCCCCGCGCGCCGCCTTGCGCAGCACCTTCAGCATCCGCGAGGAGCCCTTGACTCGGGCGACCGCGGGTTCGTCGTACGTCGTGGCCTCGGCCCCGTCGACCAGGGATCCCACCGCGCGGATGGCGACCTGACCCTCCTCCCCCAGCGAGGGCAGCACGCCCTCGGTGTAGGCGACCAGCAGCGGCGTCGGGGAGACGACCAGGATGCCGCCCGCATACCGCCGCCGGTCCTGGTAGAGCAGATACGCGGCGCGGTGCAGGGCGACCGCCGTCTTACCGGTGCCGGGCCCGCCGGACACCTCGGTGACGGATGCGGCGGGGGCCCTGATCACCAGGTCCTGCTCGGCCTGGATGGAGGCCACGATGTCCCGCATGGTGTGGCTGCGGGCCTGGCCGAGCGCGGCCATCAGCGCGCCGTCGCCGATGACGGGCAGCTCCAGACCGCCCAGGGAGGCCTTGAGTTCGGGGCGCATCAGATCGTCCTCGACACCGAGGACCCGGCGGCCCTTGGAGCGGATGACCCGGCGGCGCACCACCCGGCCGGGGTCGACCGGGGTGGAACGGTAGAAGGGTGCGGCGGCCGGGGCGCGCCAGTCGATGACCAGCGGCGCGTAGTCGGAGTCGAGCACACCGATGCGGCCGATGTGGAGGGTCTCCGCGATCTCGGCCGTGTTGTCGTCCCGTACGGCGTCCTCGGCCGGCTCCACCGAGGTGTACGCGCCGTCGGGGCCCTTCTTGCCGTGCTTGCCGCGCAGCAGGTCGATACGGCCGAAGAGGAAGTCCTCGAACTCGCTGTTGAGCCGGTTGAGGTGGACACCGGCCCGGAACACCTGGGCGTCCCGCTCGGCCAGCGCGCCGGGCGTACCGACCTGGCCGCGCTTGGCGGCGTCGTTCATCAGGAACTCCGCCTCGTGGATCTTCTCCTCGAGGCGGCGGTACACCTGGTCCAGATGTTCCTGCTCGACACCGATCTCGCGGTCACGGACCGTGTCGGCTGTGGTACCAGCGGCTTCCTGCGCGGCCACCGAGGCCCCCTTCTGACGTGCACTGGGCAGCCGTCAACCGTACGCGAAGGGGGCCGTTATGTCAGGCGGCAGGACCGGGGCCTTGTCTCAGGCGCCGACCTCCACCAGGCGCTTTCCGTCGAAGGTACGGACCTCGAAGTGATCGATCTCGTTCCGGTCCATCGCCGCTCCGCCATGGATGTACAGGGGATTCTTGCCCTGTTTGTCTGTACTGTCCGGAATGCCGTAGCCCCACTTCGGGACGGCCCAGGAGGTGACGACCTCCTCCTCGCCGGTCTTGGAGACGGCGATCAGATTGCACTTGAGCGGACCCTTGACGTTCTTGAGCTCCAGGACGGTGTGGGTGCCCCAGCCCTTCTTCTCCATCCCGACCGTCGCGCTGACCTTGGTGACCGCGTCCGTGGCCTGGACCTTCTCCTCCATGTGGTTGAAGAAGGCGTCCTCGGCGGGGCTGGTCGGGTGGGGATCGGCGACAGTGCTGCCGTGGTCGTCTCCCTGGGTGGCCACCACGGCGACGGCCGGGCCACCGATGATCAGGGCCACCGAGGCCGCGATCATGTACATGCTGCGTCGGCGCTTCTGAGCGCGCTTGACGGCCACCTCGTCGACGAGCCGGTCCAGCAGCTGGGGGCTCGGCGCGGTCGGAATCACCGGGGCAGGCCGGCGGGACGGCGGCTCCATGAGAGTGCTGGTGAACGGCAGAACGTTCGGGTCCGGCGGCGCCGACCGCTGTCCGGGCGGTTCGGCGAGCATCGCCAGCATCGGCTCCATGCCCGCGAACTCTTCGAGGTGGGCGGCGCAGATGTCACAGCCCGCCAGATGAGCCTCGAAGGCGGTGGCTTCCGCGTCGTCGAGAATGCCGAGGACGTACGCCCCCGCGGTTTCATGGACCGAGCCCTCTTCGGACTGTCCGAACTGGTCCTGCCTGTTCATGCCGTGACCCCCCTCTCCTCAAGAGCGAGCTTCATGGAACGCAATGCGTAGAACACACGGGACCGGACGGTCCCGCTGGGTATGCCGAGCGTCTCGGCCGCCTCATTGACGGTACGCCCTTTGAAATACGTCTCGACGAGTACTTCCCTGTGCGCAGGGGTCAAATCATCGAGCGCATCCGATAGCGTCATCAGCCACAACGCCTTGTCGATCTCGTCCTCCGCGGGCATGACCTCCAGCGGCGACGGGTCGACCTCCTGCGGCCGGGCCTGCCGGCTGCGGTGACCGTCGATGACGATGCGCCGTGCGACCGTCACCAGCCAGGGTCGGACAGAGCCGGTGGCCCGATTGAGCTGACCGGCGTTCTTCCAGGCACGGATGAGCGTCTCCTGCACCACGTCCTCGGCCCGCTGGCGGTCGCCGGCGACGAGGCGCAGCACGTAAGCGAGGAGGGGGCCGGCGTGCTCCTGATACAACGCGCGCATCAACTCCTCGTCGGGAACGGAGGTGCTGGTGCGCGGCGTAACAGCTCGATGCCGGGCCCTGCCTGAACGGTCATCGGCCACGGCGGCATCCTTGCGCACCTGAACCTCCCGGTCGAGACCTTGTCTGATGTCTGACTGCTTCCTGTCTTCCATCTCTACGGAGCCAGCCGGAGATCCACTCAATGCGACCGGGAAATTTTTCAAGATCTTTCAGGGCGGTCCGCGGACGGGCCGGGGGACGGGACTGCGGAGGGCCCGCCAGGGGCGTCCTCACATACGGGCAACTGCCGTGCGGCGGCGGTGCCTTGCGACCCGCTCGCGGTTGCCGCACACCTCGCTGGAGCACCAGCGGCGGCGGCGTCCGCGGGAGGTGTCGAGATAGACGCGCCGGCAGTTGTCGCCCTCGCAGCGGCGCAGCCGGGCGCGGGCGACGGGGTCTGTGAGCAACTCCACAGCGTCGCGGGCGACTGCGGCGAGCATTGCGGCGCACTCGGGCCGGGCGAGCGGGGCGCGGACGAGGACGCCGTCGTCGTCGCGCACGGCCCTGAGGGCGGGCGGGGCGGAGTCGGCGGCGAGCGCGTTGAGCCGGTCGAGCGCGGCACCGGGGATGCCGGTCGGCCCGGTGTCGATCTGTTCGTGCACCAGGAGGCTTACGCAGTCACGCAGTTCGGCGAAGCGGTCGACCCAGTCCTGGCCGACCGGGTCGAGCGGCGTGCCCGCGGGCAGCAGTCCGGCCGCCGTCAGCCACTGGCCGAGCCGCTCGGGCCGGTCGAGCGGTCCCGGGCCCGCGGCGGGCTCTGCCGTCGCCACCAGGTCCAGACATACGCGCCCGGAATCGAACCGCCACTCGTACGAGCCGATGCCCATGAGTTCAGAGTGCCCCCGACGAGGCGCCGTCGGAACCCCTCAGACCGGAGGTGGATCGTCATGCAGGATCCGCTGGAACAGCCGGTGGTCTCGCCACTCGCCGTCGATGTGGAGATACCGGGCGGCGATCCCGATGACCTCGAACTGCGCCTTCGCGAGGACGCGTTGCGAGGCGGCGTTCCCGAGCAGGGTCGCGGCCTCGACCCGATGCAGCCCGAGCTCCTCCCGGGCGGCCCGGCACACCTCCTCGACCAGCCGCGTGGCGAGGCCTCGTCCGGTGTACTCGCCGTCGACCCAGTACCCGAGATGCGCACTGCGGAACGGTCCGAGCGCGACCCCCGAGAGCGTCGCCTCCCCGACGATCCTGTCCCCGTCGAACAGATGCCACCGGTACGCCCTCGGGTCGGCGAGCCGCGCCGCCTGCGCCGTTGCCGTGTAGAACGACTCGGCCCTGCGCGGCTCCCACGGCCTCATGTACTCCCGATTACGCGCGAAGGCCTCGGCGAGCGCGGGCGCACGGTCACCGGCGCCCGCATCGGCCGCCCCCACGGCGCGGATCTCGATCATGCTCGTACGGTAGCCCCGAACGCGCCCGACGGCGTGCCCGGTGGACAGCCGCGCCACGTGCGCGTGCCGCCGCGGCCTCGGCACGGCGGCGGTACGAGGCGGCACCGCGGCGGTGCGCACGTTGCCGCGGCGCCGGTCAGGCGTCCGCGTACTTGGTGTCGGCCACCGGGTCCAGGGCCAGGCGGTAGCCGCGCTTCACCACCGTCTGGATGAGGTTCGGCGTGCCGAGGGCGGTGCGGAGGCGGGCCATGGCCGTCTCGACGGCATGTTCGTCGCGGCCCGCGCCCGGGAGGGCGCGCAGGAGGTCCGCACGGGAGACGACCCAGCCGGGGCGGTGGGCGAGGGTGTTCAACAGGGACATCCCGGCCGGCGGGACGGGACGCAGCTCGCCGTCGATGACGACGGCGTGGCCACGGATCTCGACGCGGCGGCCCGCCACCGGCAAGGACCTGGCCCGCGAGGGCAGTTCGACGCACAGCAGCTGGACGAGCGGGCCGAGACGGAAACGGTCCGGCTGGACCGTGTCCAGGCCGTGCGCCTGGAGCGGCAGGGCGGTGACCGGGCCCACGCAGGCCGGCAGGACATCGTGGCGCAGGGCGTCCAGCAGTTCCGGAAGCAGCCCGCGGTCCTCGGCACGCGAGAACAGCGAGGCCGCCGCCGGGGCGCTCGTGAACGTCACCGCGTCCAGCGCCCGCGACACCGTGGCGTCGAGCAGCCGGTCCAGCGGACCCAGCTCCTCCGGCGGCATCCACCGGTAGACGGGTACGACGACGACCTCCGCGCCTCCGGCCCGCAGCGACTCCACGAACCCGGGGAGCGGTTCGCCATGCAGTTGCAGGGCCACCCGCCGGCCCGCGACACCCTCCGCGAGAAGGCGGTCGAGCACCTCGGCCATCGACTCGGAGTTCGGCGACCACTCCTCCGTCAGCCCCGCGGCCCGGATCGCGCCCTTCACCTTCGGCCCGCGGGCGAGCAGTTCGACGCCGCGCAGACAGTCGAGCAGGTCCTCACCGCAGCCCCACCCGTCCGCCGCCTCCACCCACCCGCGGAACCCGATCGCGGTGGTGGCGACGACGACGTCCGGGGCGTGCGCGATGAGCTCCTTGGTCGCGGCGAGAAGCTCGCCGTCGTCCGCGAGCGGCACGATCCGCAGGGCGGGGGCGTGCAGCACGGCCGCGCCGCGGCGCTGGAGCAGCGCACCCAGTTCATCGGCGCGCCTGGCCGCCGTGACGCCGACCGTGAAGCCCGAGAGCGGAGCGACCGCTGCGATGCCGTGCTGTTCGTCGTACATGCCGACCGAGCCTGGCAAGGAAGCGTGACAGGCTCGGTTCGGCTGCATTTCCTCGTCGTTACGAGGCACTCCAGGTCACACCTCGGCGTAGCTGAGCTGCGGCTTGGTCTCCGCGGCCGCGGTGGGCGGCGTCGCGGGCGCGGGCCGGCGAAGGTATACCGCCCAGGTGACCGTGAAGCACACCCCGTAGCAGGCGAGGAAGGCGACGAACGCCCCCGTACCCGTACCCGCGGTCAGGAACGACTGGCGGAAGGCCAGGTTGATGGCGAGCCCGCCGAGCGCGCCCACCGCACCGATCAGCCCCATCGACGCCCCGGACAGCCTGCGTCCGTACGCCTCCGCCGCCTCGCCCGTCATCCCGAGGGCGAGCGCCTTGGCCTTGAAGATGCCGGGGATCATCTTGTATGTGGAGCCGTTGCCGAGTCCGGAGAGGATGAACAGCCCGATGAAGCCGACGAGGAAGACCGGCAGCGACTCGATCACAGAGGCGTAGATGACGACACCGGTGGACGCGGCCATCGCGGCGAACGTCCACAGCGTGATCCTGGCCCCGCCGAAGCGGTCCGCGAGCGACCCGCCGATCGGCCGGATGAGCGAGCCGAGCAGCGGCCCGATGAAGGTCAGCGACGCGGCCTGCAGCGGGGTCCGCCCGAACTGGGTCTGCAGCACCAGGCCGAAGGCGAAGCTGTAGCCGATGAAGGACCCGAACGTCCCGATGTAGAGGAACGACATGATCCAGGTGTGCGGGTCCTTCACCGCTTCCTTGGCCGCTCCGGTGTCGTTCTTCACGGGCGCCAGGTTGTCCATGAACAGCGCGGCACACAGCGCGGCGATCGCGATCAGCGGGATGTAGACGCCGAGCACGATCCGCGGGTGCATGGCGCCCGCGGTGCCGATGACCAGCAGCCCGACGAGCTGCACCACCGGGACGCCGATGTTGCCGCCGCCCGCGTTGAGCCCGAGGGCCCAGCCCTTCTTCCGCAGTGGGAAGAAGGCGTTGATGTTGGTCATGGACGAGGCGAAGTTACCGCCGCCGACACCGGTGAGCGCGGCGACCGCCAGGAAGGTCCCGTACGACGTTCCGGGCTCCATCACCACGTATGCGGCGCCTGCCGGCAGCAGCAGCATCAGCGCGCTGAAGATGGTCCAGTTGCGGCCGCCGAAGCGGGCGACGGCGAAGGTGTACGGCACCCGGACGACGGCTCCGACCAGGGTGGCGGTCGCGATCAGGAAGAACTTCCCGGCCGGGTCCACTCCGTACTGGGGCCCCATGAACAGGACCATGACCGACCACAGGGTCCAGATGGAGAAGCCGATGTGCTCGGAGAGCACGGAGAAGATCAGATTCCGCCGGGCGATCCGCTCCCCTTCCTCCTTCCAGAAGGTCTCGTCCTCGGGGTCCCACCGCTCGATCCACCTGCCGGCCATGGCTCGCCTCCACTGCTGCTCCGGGTAGTGGATCCGACGCTAGGGACGGCGGGTTTCAGCGCCGTGCCGTGAGGTGACCGGTGTGGAACCTTGCTCTCACCCGGGGCTCAGGCGGGCTGTGAGCGCTTTTCCCCGCGGGGTGCGCCGTTCGGCCAGAGCCGGGGCTTCCGCTTGGCCGCGAGGTCCTCCGCCCAGCCGAAGAGAACGATGCACACCGCGATCAGCCCCCAGGCGAGGATCAGCACCGGCACCCAGCTCTCCAGCAGCCAGGGGACACGCTGCTCCAGGACGCCGATGCTCCAGAGCTGGTCCCACATGGTCGCGGCGATGAGGATGCAGACGTTGTGCCAGAGGTAGACCGTGACCGCCCGTGAGTTGAGCAGCGTGATCGTGCTGTCCCAGCCGCGCAGCTTCGCCGGCCATTCGGACCAGGACGGGCTGATGTGCAGCAGCAGGAGCACCGAACCGAAGGACCACAGCGCCTGCGCGAGCGGAATGCTGTCGAGGTCGAAGTCTGTGCGGAAGCCCTCGTGCAGGGCCCACCACAGGCCGACGGCCATGATCGCGGGCGCGATGGAGGGGACGATGTAGCGGGGCAGCCGGCGCAGGATGCCTTCCTGGTGGGCCATGCCGAGGATCCAGCAGGCGCCGAAGGTGCTGAAGTCGGTGAGCGCGGAGCCGATCCGGCCCGGCACGGAGATGTACTCGAAGGCGAGGGCGGCGGAGAGTGCGAGCGGCGCGAGCAGGGTTGCCCAGGGGAGCTTCCGCAGCGCCCACAGGAGCAGCGGCGACAGCATGACGTACCAGAGGTACGCGCGGATGTACCAGAGCGGGCCTGCGAGGTCCTCGGCCCACGACTCGCCCAGGAAGCCCGGGACGCCCGCGAGCTCACCGGCGAACGGCGGGTCGCTGACGGGGATGATCCAGAACAGCAGATGGGTCCACCACCAGCCGGGGTGCCCTTCGGAACCGGGCCCCCAGCCCTGCAGCACCATGCCGGTCACACCGAACGCGCCCAGCACCCACAGCGGGGGCAGCAGACGGCGCATCCGGCCCCGGATCACCTGGACCGCGGGGCGCTTGAGGGAGCGGGCCATCAGGTTGCCCGCGAGCGCGAACATCACGCCCATGGACGGGAAGACCAGCGGCAGCCAGGCCCAGCCGACCAGGTGGTAGAGGACCACCCGGAAGAGGGCGAGGGCGCGCAGCAGGTCGAAGTAGCGGTCGCGTCCCGGCGCGGCGGCAGGGGCCGCGGCCTCCGGGGGCTTCCTCCTGTGGCGGGCGGGATGGAATTCGGTCGTTCCGGTCGTCACGCGACAGGCCTCCGGTCTTCACTGCTCCGCCGGGGGCTCGGTATCGAGCCCGGCGCCTCCACCGCTCCCGTCCGGCGGAGCTTCTGCCAGCGAAGCCGGCCGCCGGTGAGTGCGGTGATCCAGGACTGCAGCAGCACCACGTACATGAGCTGCCGGTAGAGGATCTGCTGGAGGGGCAGCGAGACCAGATGCGTCATGCGTTCCTTGTCGAGCCGGAACGCGTACGCGGCGCAGACGACCTGGACGGCGAGGACGCCGAGCCAGGCGGCAATGGTCTTCTGGGTGGGGCCGAAGACCAGTCCGTACAGCAGGAAGACATCGATGAGCGGGGCCAGCAGCGGGAACAGCACCATGAAGAGGGAGACCAGCGGCAGACCGACGCGTCCGAAGCGGCCGGACGGGCCGCTCTCGATCACGGCGCGGCGGTGCTTCCAGATCGCCTGCATCGTGCCGTACGACCAGCGGTAGCGCTGGGACCAGAGCTGCTGGACGGACTCGGGGGCCTCGGTCCAGGCGCGGGCCCGCTCCGCGTAGACGACGCGCCAGCCGTCGCGGTGCATCGCCATGGTGATGTCGGTGTCCTCGGCGAGGGTGTCGTCGCTCATGCCGCCGACCCGTTCGAGCGCCGAGCGGCGGAAGGCGCCGACCGCGCCCGGAATGGTGGGCATGCAGCGCAGCATGTCGTACATGCGACGGTCCAGGTTGAAGCCCATCACGTACTCGATGTGCTGCCAGGCGCCGATGAGGGAGTCGCGGTTGCCGACCTTGGCGTTGCCCGCGACCGCGCCGACGCCCGGGTCGCCGAAGGGCTGCACCAGTTCGCGCACGGTGGACGGCTCGAAGACCGTGTCGCCGTCCATCATCACGATGATGTCGTGGCGAGCGTTGCGGATGCCGTTGTTGAGGGCTTCGGGCTTGCCCGAGTTGACCTGGCGGACGACGCGGACATTGGGCAGCCACATGTCGTCGACGAGGTCCGCGGTGCCGTCCGTCGAGCCGTCGTCGATGACGATGACCTCGATCGGATGGTCGCTCTCCATCAGCGAGCGCACCGTGTTCTCGATGCACTCCTTCTCGTTGTACGCCGGGACCAGCACCGTCACCGGTTCGGTGACGGCCGGCCCCCAGCGGAAGCGGCGCCGACGCACCTTGCGGGCGTGCCCGAAGGAGAGCAGCAGCATCAGCCCGAAGCGGGCGAAGACCAGCACACCGATCACGGCGAGGCCGACGGTCAGAGCGGCGGTGGTCTGCTCCGAGAAGGCGACGGCGGCGACCCACGCCTTGCCCTTCCACAGCTCGGGGCCGGTGACGGGGGTGTGGGCGCTGGGGGCGCCGAGGGCCTCGGTCAGATTGGCGAACGTGTAGCCGCGCTTCTGCATGTCGGGCAGGAAGCGGTCGAGTGCGGCCACGGTCTGGGAGCGGTCACCGCCGGAGTCGTGCATCAGCACGATGGAGCCCTTGGTGCCCTGGGGCGTGGCGCGCTTGATGATCGCGTCGACGCCGGGGCGCTTCCAGTCCTCGCTGTCCGTGTTGTTGAGCGCCGTGATGTAGCCGCGGCTGCCGATGTACTGGGTGACCGGCCAGGACTTGTTGTCGAGGGCGGCCGAGAACGACGAGTACGGCGGCCGGAACAGCGATGTCCGGATACCGGCGGCACCGGCGATCGCCAGCTGGTTCTGCGACAGCTCCCAGTCGATACGCCCCTGCGTCTGGTACGCCAGATCGGGGTGGTTGAAGGTGTGCAGCCCCACCTCGTGGCCCTCCGCGACCATCCGCTCCACCAGATCGGGGTGGCGGGAGGCCATGGTGCCGGTCACGAAGAAGACGGCGTGCGCGTTGTACTCCTTCAGTTTGTCGAGGACCTTCGGCGTCCACACCGGGTCGGGGCCGTCGTCGAAGGTCAGCACCAGGTTCTTGTCGGGGACGCTGAGCGCCTTGGGCGCGCCCGGGGTGCGCGCGTCGATGACCGGGCCGCCCTTGAGGATCTGCCGCGGTACCTGTTCGCTGCTGTCCGGGGGCCGTACGCGGTGGTCGGCGAGGATCTCACTGTGCACGTACCCGCGCAGCATCAGCATGGCGAGCAGCGCGACCAGGAACACCGAGGGCAGCAGGTAACGCATGGGGAGCCTGCGCCGCACGGTGACCGGTCTGCCGCCGGGCCGCTGACGGGCCCGCCTCCCGGTGGGGGTCATCTACGGTGCGCCTTCCCCGGCCAGCTGCTGGCCGCCTTGCTCCACCGGTGGGCCGGTGGGTTCTTCCGTCGGTGCTGTCGCGCTGTCCGTGGGCTGGGGGGCCGACGGCGTGGGCTCCTGCCCCCCGGGGCCCGGCGGAGGGGCGGACACGGTGGGCTTCGGGTCGGTTGTGGCGCCACCGGCGCCGCCGGTGGTGGTCGCCGCGCTGCTGCCCGGATCGGCCGTGGTGCTGGGCCGCCCGCCGGTGAGCGGGTCGCCGGGGGAACCCGTGGGCCGCGACGGGATCAGGACGCCCGCGGTGTCGGTGGGCCCGGGGGCGCCGGGTGTGCCTCCGGGTACGGCCGGATCGGAGGACGTGCCGGTGGGGCCGGGCGACTCCCCGACGACGCCGCTGTTCTGCTCGTCCGCGGGGCCGGGGATCAGCAGCCACGGCGCGTCCGAGTTGCCGCCCATGAGGGCGACGAGGAGCGTCACGGCGTAGCCGGCGCAGGCGATCGCCAGAACCCATCCGATACGGCGGAACTTCTTGCTGCGCCGACCGCTCTCGTCGACGAACACCGGTCCGTCGGAGCCCTCTTGAGGGGCCGGCTGGGCCGGGAGCTCCGAGAGCAGACGCCCGAGACCATCGAGCTGAACGGTGACCTCGTTGGGCTCGTGGCTGTGCCCTGTATGGGCGTTTTCTCGCCAGTTTTCCACTGCAGTACGCACTTCCCCCACGGAACGGAGAGCGGGTGCGCGCACGACTGAACCGGACACTTGCCGTCGGACCGGGCCCCCACCCGACCCAAGCGCCCCCAACCACGATGCACCCGGGCCATGAATGTAGCGCACCCCGATGACTGCCGCGTCCCGATGTCAGTTGTTGTCCGGCATGAGACACCGGACCGTGACAAGAGACCGGTCCGGATCGGGAAGCCAGCTGCCGGGGGGCATTTCCAGCCAATCCTCTGCCGCGGCCAGTTCGCCCGCGGCGGCCCGCAGGGCGTCGAGGCCGGGGTGCTTCAACCCCCGTCGCCACACCAGCGACACCGGTGACAGCGGTACGGGGTCGACCAGGGGCCGTACGACCATGCCCGGCACCGGGAGGAACTCCCTGCTCGCCAGCACCGACCACCCTCGTTTGTGCACGACCCGCACGAACTCCTCCTGCCCGTTGATCTCCGGGAAGGGGTCGGCCATGACGATGCCCCGGCCCTCGAACAACCGGGCGGCCAGATCGGTCCACTCCGCGGTCGCCGCGTTGCCCGCGCCCGCGTAGAGGGTCTCCCCCGCCAGTGCGCCCAGGGGCACTTCAGCACGTGAGGCGAGCGGATGGTCTTCCCGCAGCAGCACGGCCATGCGTTCGTACCGCACCGGCTCGTGCGCCAGATCGGCGCGCACCGCCGGGTCGAGCCCCGCGACCCGTCCGTAGGAGACATCGAGCCGTCCGGCGAGGATCTCGGCGGCGGCGCCGGTGAGGCCGCTGAGGTAGCGGGCGACGAACTCCAGGCCGGGGGCCGCCCGTCGGGCCTCCGCCAGCACCCGGTAGCCGGTCCCCACGGGGGCGCCGACGTCGACCAGCAGCGGCCTGGCCGGATCCGCGAAGGCGGCAGCCAGCTCGTCGTGGGCGTCGAGGACCCGACGGGCGCACGGCAGCAGCCGCTCGCCGTCCGCCGTGAGCGTCACCTGCCGGGTGGTCCGTACGAACAACTCGGCGCCCAACTCGCGCTCCAGCCGCCGGATGTCACGGCTGAGGGCCTGCTGGGCGACGTACAGCCGAGCCGCTGCGCGGGTGAAGTGCAGTTCGTCGGCGACGGCCAGGAAGGCACGCAGCAGCCGGGGTTCGAGGTCTCGGGACACGGACACGGCGACGAATTTACAACAGGGGTGCGTCAATGGGCTCCGAACAGGTGTTGGACCCGTACGGGCCCCCGCGGCGAGCCTTGATCCATGCCGCAGAACACCTCACCCACGATGGCCACCACCGGTGGGACCCTGGTCCTGGCGCCGGGCTTCCAGGAGCCGGACCACCCGCGCCCGCCGGGCCCGTACACCCGTCTCTTCCGCACTCCCGGAGCGCGGGCCTTCACCGCGGGGAACCTCATCGCCCGCCTCCCCATGGGGATGTTCAGCGTCAGCGCCGTGATCATGATCGCGGGGGCGCGTGGCTCGTACGCGCTCGCCGGGGCCGTCACCGCGACCGGCCTGGCCGCCACGGCCGTCGTCGCCCCATGGACGGCGCGGCTCGTCGACCGGTACGGCCAGGCCCGTATCGCCGTCCCCGCCACCGTGCTCGCGGTGCTCGGATCGCTCGCCCTGCTGCTGTGCGTGCGGTACGACGCGCCCGACTGGACCCTGTTCGCCGCGTACGCCGCCACCGCCACCACACCCAACACGGGCGGGATGTCCCGGGCCCGCTGGGCCCACCTCCTCAAGCGCGACCCCGGTGCCCTGCACACCGCGAACTCCTTCGAGCAGGCCGCCGACGAGCTGTGCTTCATGCTCGGCCCGGTGCTCGCGGCCCTCCTCTGCTCGGCGCTGTTCCCCGAGGCCGGCACGCTCGTCGGTGCCGTACTCCTGCTCACGGGCGTCCTGGTGTTCGCGGCCCAGCGCGGCACCGAGCCACCGGTCGCCCCGCGCGTCCTCGTGGGCTCGCCCGTCCGTACGCCCGGAATGGCCCCGATGCTCGCCGTCTTCCTCGCGACCGGCGCGGTCTTCGGCTCGATGGAGGTCGTCACGATCGCGTTCGCGGACGGCCCGGCGGCGGGCCCGGTGCTGGCCCTGCAGGCCGCCGGCTCGTGTGCGGCGGGGCTGGCGTACGGCAGGGCCCGCCGCGGCGCCGGACTGCGGACGTGCCTCGCCGCGATGACGGCGCTGATGGGGCTGCCCCTGCTCGCGGCGACCGCGACCGGCTCGCTCGTCGCCGTCGCGGGTGCGCTGCTGATCGCGGGGATGGCGACGGCTCCGACGATGGTGACCGGGATGGGCGTGATCCAGCGGCTCACCCCCGAGGCCCGGCTGAACGAGGGAATGACCCTCGCCGTCACCGCGCTCCTCGGCGGTATCGCGCTGGGCTCGGCGACCGGCGGCTGGACGGTGGAGCACGCGGGCGCGGCGTACGGCTACGGGATCCCGGTCGCCGCGGCGGCCACCGCACTGGCGCTGGCGAGCATGGCGAAGGCCCGGCTGCCGTGACGGCTGCCGGGCCTTCGCCCACATGGGGTGCGGGGGTCCGTGGGCACACCCACGGTATTCCTCCGTTTGTGGAGATGGCGGGAATCGAACCCGCGTCCAACGGTGCAGAATCAGGGCTTCTCCGTGTGCAGTTCGCTGCGATTTTCTCGGCCCCGGAGATCACGCGAACAAGTCTCCGACGGGCTCAGCCACTGTTTGATTTCCCTCCAGGCCCCGTGACCGGGCTTAGAGGTTTAGTTCCCTAGCTGATGCCAGGATCCGGGTCGGGAACAGCCCCGGGCTGACACTTCGCAAGTCGCTACTTAGGCAGCGAGGGCGAAGGAATCGCGCTTGGTGTTGGCGATTATTGGTTGCGACATATGGTTTACGAGATCATTGCCGCTTCCTCGACACGCTTCCCCTGCTTCGACAGCCGCTGTCGAAACCGATCATCCCCATGTTGAGTTAACAAACGTGCCCCCTCTGGGAGGGCACTTGCCATCGTACGTGACCAACGCACGAGGGTGCCAGCCTATTCCCCGCGACAGGGGAGGTCAGGCCAGGGTCGGGCCACGGTCAGGCGCGCTGACGGCGCCGTGCCGCCGACATCGCCCGGTCCGCCTCGCGCCGGTCCTGCTTCTCCCGCAGGGTCTGCCGCTTGTCGTACTCCTTCTTGCCCTTGGCGAGCGCGATCTCGACCTTCGCGCGGCCGTCCTTGAAGTACAGGGCGAGCGGCACGATGGTGTGGCCCGTCTCCTGGGACTTGGCCTCCAGCTTGTCGATCTCCACCCGGTGCATGAGCAGCTTCCGCTTGCGCCGGGCGCTGTGGTTGGTCCACGTGCCCTGGCTGTACTCCGGCACGTGCACGTTGTGCAGCCACGCCTCGTGCCCGTCGATCTGGACGAACCCGTCCGCGAGCGAGGCCCGGCCCTGGCGCAGCGACTTCACCTCGGTTCCCATCAGCACGAGACCGCACTCGTAGGTGTCGAGGATGTGGTAGTCGTGCCGCGCCTTCTTGTTCTGCGCGATCAGCTTGCGCCCTTTTTCCTTAGCCATAGTGCGGTCATTTTCGCACTACGAGCCGGTGCCGAGGCCACTCAATACTGTCTGGGCCCGTTCCTCGGCCCGCTCGCCGACCGAGAGGTCCGGCGTGATGCCCCGGCCGTCGACGTCATGACCCGCCGGCGTGCGGTAGTGACCGACGGTGAGCTCGGCCACGGACCCGTCGGGCAGCCGCTCCGGCATCTGGACCGAGCCCTTGCCGAAGGTGCGCGAACCCACGGTGACCGCGCGGCCACGGTCCTGGAGGGCTCCCGTGACCAGCTCGGCGGCGCTCATCGTGCCGCCGTCGACGAGGGCGACGACAGGCCGCTCGGTGTCCCCTCCCGGCACGGCGTACAGCGCCTTCTGCTCACCGCGCACCTCGTACGTGGCGACCAGGCCGCCGTCCAGGAAGGCGGAGGCGGCGGTCACGGCCTCGGAGACCAGGCCGCCGCTGTTGCCGCGCAGGTCGAGCAGGACGCCGGCGCCCGCAGGGGCATCCCTGACGGCTTCCCGCACCCGCGCGCCGGTGCCCTTGGTGAAGGCCGCCACCTTGATCATCACGGCGCCGGCCGTGCCGTCGCCGATGCTCCGGACGGTGACGGCCTCGGTGGCGAGCCTGGCCCTGCGCAGGGTCTCGTTCCAGGCGCGCTCGCCGCGCTGGAGGCCCAGCACCACGGACGAGCCGGCCCCGGCGGCCTTGCCGTCCCCGCGCAGCAGGGCGACGACCTCGCTGACCGGGCGTCCGTCTATGGCCGCGCCGTCGATCGTCCGCAACTGGTCGCCGGTCCTGATCCCGGCCCTGTCGGCGGGCCCGCCGCGCTGCACACGGGCCACCTCGACCCGCCCGCCGGCGCCACGCCTGGCCGACAGCCCGACGCCCGTGTACGCACCGTCGAGCGCCCGCGCGAACTCCTCGTACTCACTCTTCTCGTACACCGCGCCCCAGCGGTCGCCGCTGCGGCTGACGACGTCCTCGGCGGCCTTGGCGCCGGACTTGCCGTCGGCCATGGCTTCGGCGGCGGCCCGCGCGACCTCGTCCCGGTCGACGGTCGCAGCGGCCGCACTGACACGGGACGGGGGCAGTTCGTCGCCCACGCGGGGCAGCAGATCGGTGGCCGCGGCAGTGGCGAGGACGCTCGCGAAGACCAATGTCAGGGCCGCTCCGTGGCGGGATCCACGGGGCATCAAGGGTGATTCGGGGCCCGGCATGGCGACCACTCTAGGACAAGCGAAGGGCGCCGTACGGCGGTTGACCGTACAGCGCCCAGGGCGCTTGTCACACCTTCAGGTACTTGCGCAGAGCGATAAATGCGGCCATGGCGGGCATCAGCAGACCGATCGCGAGCACCAGCGGAAGCTTGGTGATCACGGCGTCCCAGCCGATGAAGTTGACCAGTTGCATCTTCTCGGAGAGCGCCAGACCGTTGTCGATCAGGAAGTACCGGCCGACGAGCAGCATCACACAGGCCACCGCACCGCCGAGCAGCCCCGCGAAGGCGGCCTCCATGATGAACGGCATCTGGATGTAGAAGCTGGACGCGCCGACGAGCCGCATGATTCCGGTCTCACGCCGACGGCTGAACGCAGAGACACGCACCGTGTTGACGATCAGCATCAGCGCAATGACCAGCATCAGCCCCATCACGAACAGGGCCGCGATGTTCATGCCGTTCATCAGGTCGAACAGGTTCTGCAGGATGTTGCGCTGGTCCTGGACGGACTGCACACCGTCCCGGCCGGCGAAGGCGGTGGCCACCACCTTGTACTTCTCCGGGTCCTTGAGCTTGACCCGGAACGATTCCTGCATCTGGTCCGGGGTGATGGTGGCGGCGATCGGGGTGTCGCCGTACTGCTCCCGGTAGTGCTTGTACGCCTCGTCGGCCGTCTCGTGATGGATGGCCTCGACGATGTCCATCTTGTCCAGGTCGGCCTTGATCTGCTCCTTCTGCTGAGCAGTGACCGCGCCCTTCTGGCACTTGGCAGCACCGGCACCGGACTCCGCGTCGTTCTTGTTGCAGAGGAAGATCGAGACGTTGACCTTGTCGTACCAGAAGTCCTTCATCGTGCTGACCTGCTCACGCATGAGCAGCGCACCGCCGAAGAGGGCGAGCGACAGGGCGACGGAGACGATGACGGCGAAGGTCATCGTCAGATTACGGCGGAGACCGACGCCGATCTCCGACAGTACGAACTGGGCGCGCATGGGGAGTCGTTCAGCCTTTCAGTGCTGGTAGCCGTAGACGCCGCGCGCCTGGTCGCGTACGAGACGGCCCTGCTCGAGTTCGATCACGCGCTTGCGCATCTGGTCCACGATGTTCTGGTCGTGGGTGGCCATGACCACGGTCGTACCGGTCCTGTTGATCCGGTCGAGCAGCTTCATGATGCCTACGGAGGTCTGCGGGTCGAGGTTGCCGGTCGGCTCGTCCGCGATCAGCAGCATCGGGCGGTTGACGAACGCCCGCGCGATGGCGACACGCTGCTGCTCACCACCGGACAGCTCGCCGGGCATACGGTCCTCTTTGCCGCCGAGACCGACGAGGTCGAGGACCTGCGGCACAGCCTTGCGGATCTCGCCGCGCGGCTTGCCGATGACCTCCTGCGCGAACGCCACGTTCTCCGCGACGGTCTTGTTCGGCAGCAGGCGGAAGTCCTGGAAGACCGTGCCGAGCTGGCGGCGCATGTGCGGGACCTTCCAGTTGGACAGTCGCGCGAGGTCCTTGCCCAGGACATGCACCATGCCGTGGCTGGCGCGCTCCTCGCGCAGGATCAGCCGCAGGAAGGTCGACTTTCCGGAACCGGACGAGCCCACGAGGAAGACGAACTCCCCCTTTTCGATCTCCAGGGAGACGTCACGCAGGGCGGGGCGGTTCTGCTTGGGATAGCTCTTGGAGACGTTGTCGAATCGGATCACGGGTGCACCACGGTCGGCCGGGAGTAGGTGTGCGTGACATTACGCGACTGGCGAAGGCGAGCGTAGTCACCGTACGGAGTTGCGCGTTTTGTCCGTTCCGAGGATCCTCCCGGACGCCTTACGGAACGGGTGCAATCCGGCGGGGCGCGCCGAAACGCGCGGGAGCTGGCACAGTGGTACGGGAACGGATGCGTTTCCCGGAGCGTTGCGCGGAGAGGAACGCAGAGCAACACCAAGGAACGCCGAGAGAGCGGACTCTGCGGCGGCTCCGCCGCGCGGGAGGAGGAGAGCGCATGACCTATGACCGACTGGTGTGCGCCAACTGCGCGGCGCCCGTCACGGAGGGCCGGTGCCCCGTATGCCGAGCCAACCGGGAGCGCCTGCAGCAGGAAGGCCCCCTGGCGGGCCTGAGCCCTGCGGCGCTGCTGACGCTCCTGGTGGTCCTGGTGGCCGCGGTGGCCCTGCTGGCCCACCAGACCGCGTAGCTCCCCTCACAGGGGCGGTACAGGGCCTTCACGGCCCACAGGGACACACAAGGGCCCGGGGTGCCAATGGCAACCCCGGGCCCTTGTTACGTACTGCTACCGCCTGGTCACACGGCGGTGCGGCCGCCGCTCACGAGACGCGGCAGCATCCGGAACCCGATGCCGCCGGCGATCATCGTCGCGGCACCGACCAGCAGGAACGTGGTCTCGGCGGCGCCGGTCTCCGCCAGCTCCTCCTTGGCCGCGCCCTGCTCGACCGGCTTCGAGCCGGCGTTGTCCGTGTCGGTGTTGTCGGCGCACTCGGCACCGTCGAGGTCGACGGTGCAGGTGTCGGCGTCGCCACCGCCGGTGGCGACGGAGCCGCCCGTGGCACCACCAGTGGCGGTGGAGCCGCCCTGGTCGCCGCCACCGGAGTTGCCGTTGCCGCCGCTGTTGCCATTGCCGCCGGAGTTGCCACCGGAGTTGCCGTTGCCGCCGGAGTTGCCGCCGGAGTTGCCGTTGCCGCCGGAGTTGCCGTTGCCGCCGTCGGTCGTGCCACCGGAGGTGGTCTCACCCGTGGTGGAACCACCGGAGGTGGTCTCACCGGTGGTCGAACCGCCGGACGTGGTCTCACCCGTGGTGGAACCACCCGACGTGGTCTCACCGGTGGTCGAACCACCGATCGAGACGGAACCGCCGATCGTGGTCTCACCCGTCGTCGAGCCGCCGGACGTGGTCTCACCCGTCGTGGAGCCACCGGTCGTGGTCTCACCCGTCGAGCCGCCGGACGTGGTCTCACCGGTGGTGGAGCCACCCGTGGTCTGACCGAGGGTGTCATTACCCCCGGCGTCCTCGCCCTCACGGATACCGAGACCGATCTCGGCACCCTCCTCGTTGACCTCGGCCTTGGCGCCGATGCCCGCGACGTTCACGTCGATGCCGACGGCCGAAGCGGCGCCCGCGGCGGTCAGGGACGCACCGGCGGCGATCACCGCACCAGCGGCTATCCGCGCAACGCGGACCCGCGTCTTCTTGGTCATCTGCCTGCTACCCCCAGTAGCTGATTCGTCTGTAGTGCAGCGTCCGGGGCTGTAGCCGCTGAGGGTCGTCTTCCGTTTCCCCCGCTCACACGCGCCCCAGAGAAACGCATGCCGCGCGTCAGCCTTCCCATTTTTCGCGAACACGTCAAGGTCGTTGCGCGTGCGATGCCCGGAATAAGGGGAGTTGACCAAGGTACGGGCCTGCAACTGTGACGTAAACCCGGAACTGGCGCCTCGTACAAGCCAGTTCCCTTGTCGACAAAGCGAGCTGACGCATCGCATTCCGCTTGCGTCAGCGAATCCGGCGCGCTCGTCGTGTCGTACGCAAAAGGTGCCGGACCCGTGAAGGGCCCGGCACCTTTCCGTCAGGAACGCGAGGTTACTTCTCCTGCTGCTTGCGCCAGCGGATCCCGGCCTCCAGGAAGCCGTCGATCTCGCCGTCCAGCACCGACTGCGGGTTACCGACCTCGAACTCCGTACGGAGGTCCTTGACCATCTGGTACGGGTGGAGGACGTACGAACGCATCTGGTTGCCCCAGGAGTTGCCGCCGTCGCCCTTGAGGGCGTCCATCTTGGCCTGCTCCTCCTGGCGGCGCCGCTCGAGGAGCTTCGCCTGGAGGACGTTCATGGCGCTCGCCTTGTTCTGGATCTGGGAGCGCTCGTTCTGACACGAGACGACGATGCCGGTCGGGATGTGCGTGATACGGACCGCGGAGTCCGTCGTGTTGACACCCTGGCCGCCCGGGCCGGACGCGCGGTAGACGTCCACGCGCAGCTCGGACTCGTCGATCTCGACGTGGTCGGACTGCTCGACGACCGGGAGGACCTCGACGCCCGCGAAGGACGTCTGGCGGCGGCCCTGGTTGTCGAACGGGGAAATGCGGACCAGGCGGTGCGTGCCCTGCTCCACCGAGAGCGTGCCGTAGGCGTACGGCGCCTTCACGACGAAGGTGGTCGACTTGATGCCGGCCTCTTCCGCGTACGAGGTCTCGTAGACCTCCGTGCCGTAGCCATGGCGCTCGGCCCAGCGCAGGTACATGCGCTGGAGCTGCTCGGCGAAGTCGGCGGCGTCGACGCCACCGGCCTCGGCCCGGATGTTGACGAGCGCCTCGCGCTCGTCGTACTCGCCGGAGAGGAGCGTGCGGACCTCCATCTCGTCCAGCGCCTTCCGGACGGCTTCCAGCTCGGCCTCGGCCTCGACGCGGGTGTCCGGGTCGTCCTCGGCCTCGGCGAGCTCGAAGAGCACGCCCAGGTCGTCGATCCGCCCGCGCAGCGCCTCCGCCTTGCGGACCTCGGCCTGCAGGTGCGAGAGCTTGCTGGTGATCTTCTGCGCCGCCTCGGGGTCGTCCCACAGGGACGGCGCCGCCGCCTGCTCCTCGAGCACGGCGATATCTGCCCTCAGCTTGTCGAGGTCCAGGACGGCCTCGATCGACCCCATGGTCGAGGAGAGGGACTTCAGCTCTTCGGATACATCGACGACTGCCACGGGTCCAGCGTAACGGCTGTCCGCGACACGCCGTCGCGTCCGTCGACAGCCAGGGCCGCGAGCGGCCCCCGAACAGGGCCGCGACGGCCCGGAAGCCAGGGCTGCGTGCGGCCCCCGAACAGGGCCGTGAGGGGCCGGAAGTCAGGGCCGCCGGGGCGCCGGACAGGCTGGGTCCTGGGGCTGCCTGGTCCCGGGGCTGGGTCCTGGGGCTGGGTTCTAGGGCTGTGAGGGGGCCGACTGCTTGGAGTCCTGCGGAGCCGCGTCCTCGTCGCCACCACCCACCGCGAGCCAGCCCCCGACCCCGGCCGCGGCGGCCAGCACCAGTCCCGCGACACCGAGCGTGATCCGGCGCCTGCGCACCGCTTCCGCCTTGTGGCGGGCGGAGCCGGGGCGGCGCTGGCCGGGGGTGCGGGGGGCGCGGGCCGTGCCACGGGCGCCGCCCGCGAGCTCGTCGGGGCCGGGGACGCGCATGGAGGTGTGGGTGTCCCGGTTCGAGTCGGTGGCCGAGCCGGGGACCAGCGGGACGGCGGCCCTGCGGGGCGCGGTGGGGAGGGTCGCGTAGTCCGGTTCGTCGTACGGCTCGGACGAGGGCGCTGCGTCCGCTGCGTACGGCTCGTCCACGTCGAGCGGCGGCATGCCCGCCAGCAGGGGCAGCAGGTCGTGCAGCCGGGTGGCCAGCTCGGAGGCGCGGAGCCGGGACGCGGGCGCCTTGGCCAGGCACTGGACGATCAGCTGCCACAGCTCGTCCGGGATGCCGGGGAGCGGGACGACGGTCTCCGTGACATGGCGGCGCAGGACCGCGCCCGGGTGGCCACCGCCGAAGGGTGTGAAGCCCGCGAGCAGCTCGTACAGGACGGTCGCGAGGGCGTAGATGTCGACGGCGGCGCGCGGCGGCAGCCCCTCGACGATCTCCGGGGCGAGATAGTCCGGCGTCCCGATGATCTTCGTGGCCTTGGTGCGGCGCGGGGTGTCGATCAGCTTGGCGACGCCGAAGTCGGTCAGCAGGGCCGGGTGGGCGCCGCCGGGGCCGAGCGGGCCCTCCATGTCCAGCAGGATGTTCTCCGGCTTGACGTCGCGGTGGACGACGCCGGCGGCGTGCGCCGCGGCCAGGCCCTCGGCGACGTCCGCGATGATCGCGACGGCGGCCTCGGGGGCGAGCCGGCGCTCCCGGTCGAGACGGGTGCGCAGATCGGTGCCGCGGACCAGGTCCATCACGAGGGCCAGGTCGTTGCCGTCCACGACGAGGTCGCGGACGCCGACGACGCGGGGGTGGTCGAGTCCGAGCAGGGCCGTACGCTCCTGCACGAAGCGTCCGACCAGCTCCTGGTCGGAGGCGAGGTCCTCGCGCAGCAGCTTGATCGCGACGGGGCCTTCGGGCCCCTCGCCGAGCCACACCGTGCCCGCGCTGCCCCGCCCCAGGATCTGGTGGGCCGTGTACCGGCTGCCGATATTCCGTGCCAAGACTGCTCCCTCAGCGGCTGGCGTTGCCCATCAAAGTACGCGGGCGTCGGGGTGTTGAGTGCCCCGGATGGCGCCAACCGTCACTTCTGCGGGGCTTTTTCCCCCGCAGAAGTCGACATAACGACAGAGTGATCGCTCTCCGCGGAGCGATCGCCAGCTACTGACCGGTGCCAGTACCAGTACCAGTACCCGTGCTCGGGTCCGTGTTCCCGGTGATCTCCGAGACCCAGCTGCTCACCGAGTCGACGGCGTCCCCGATGGCCTCCAAGTAGCTCTTGCCCTCCGCGATCCAGCCCTGGAGCGGGGTGAGCTCCCAGATCAGCCAGCCCGCCACGAACATCAGGACCAGAGTGAACAGGCAGCCCTTGAGGCAGCCCAGGCCCGGGATCCGCATGGGGTTCGCGCTCCGCTGCCGGGGCTGGCGCGGCGCGGGCTGCTGGGGCGGCGGCTGCGGGGGCGCGTACTGCTGCCGCTGCGGAGGCTGCGGGGCGTACTGCTGCTGGGCCGGCGGGGCTGCGTACGGCTGCTGCTGCCGAGGCTGCGGCTGGGGCCGCTGCTGCCGCTGAGGCCGCTGTTGATACGGCTGCTGCTGGTACGGCTGGGGCGCCGACTGCCGCTGCGGGCGGCGCCGCAGCGGGTCCTCGCTCGGGTCGAGGTACTGGACCTGGGTCTGCTCGTTGCGGTCCCGGGCCGCCTGCAGCTGGGACTGCCAGGGGTGCGGGTCCTCCGGCCCCGGCGGGCCGTCGGGGCGCGGCGGCACCGGCGGCATGACCGCGGTCGGGTCGGCGGCGGCGCCGCGCGGCAGCACGCTGGTGGGGTCCGCGGCGCCGGCGGGGCCGCCGGTCTGCGGCATCACACTGGTCGCGGCGCCCGGGTCGTACTGCGACGCATTGCTCTGCAGCACCTGCGTGGGGTCGGCCGCGCCCGGGACACCAGGAACGCCGGCGGGCGCCGGGTCGGGCGCGAGCAGCGCGCCCACGCCCTCCGCCGCCTCGATCTGGTCGGGCGTGGCGTGCACACCGATGCCCGCGGCGACGGTACGCAGCCCACGGGCGAGGCTCTCGGCGCTGGGCCGCTCGCCCGGCTCCTTGCGCAGACAGCGCTCTATGACCGTCCAGAGCGGGCCTGGGACGGACGACGGGCGGCGGGGCTCCTCGCTGAGGTGCTGGTGAAGGACCTCCAGGGCCGTGGCGCCCGCGAACGGCGGACGGCCGGTGACCAGCTCGTACAGCATGATCCCGGCGCCGTAGATGTCGACCGCGGAGGTCTGCGGACGGCCCTCCGCCGACTCCGGCGCGACATACGCGGGGGTGCCGACGAACTCGTGCGTACGGGTCAGGCCCGGGGAGTCCGCGAGGCGCGCGATGCCGAAGTCGGTGAGCATCGGGTGCATCTCGCCGCCCCGCTCGGCGAGCAGGACGTTGGCGGGCTTGAGGTCGCGGTGGACGACGCCGTCGGCGTGGCTGGCGGCGAGCGCGTCGGCGATCTGGGCGGTGAGGAGGGAGGCCGCGACCGGGGAGAACGGGCCGTTCTCGCGGATGTAGCGGTGCAGGTCCGGGCCCTCGACGAGGTCCATCACCAGGGCGAGGACATCACCCTCGACGACCAGGTCGCGGGTGCGCACGATGTTCGGGTGCGTGAGACGCAGCAGAACGGAGCGCTCGCGCAGGAAGCGCATCACGATGTCCGCGTCGTTCGCGAGCTCCTCCTTGAGGACCTTGATCGCGACGGTCTCGCCGGGCTGGCCGGGCACGGCCGCCTCGGCGCCCGCGGTCTCCCGCTGGCGGGCTCGCCAGACGGTGCCCGTGGCGCCGCGGCCGAGCGGCTCCTCGAGCAGGTACTTGCTGCCTACCGGCCGCACGTCATGCGCTCCCTGCTGATCGTGGTTCTGATGGTCCCGGGCGTCATGGTTTCGACGTTCCCGGGTTCATAGTTGGACCCTCCTGGGTGTCCGACCCACTGTAGTGCCGCCGATCGGGTCACCGGTGTGGTCACCGGATTGGCCGGTAAGACGTCAGAGGCGCACCGATGGTTGCCGAACGGCCGTGCGGAGCGCGGCAGAGGCGATCCCAACCAGGCACTTTTACGTCCAGAGCCGACCAATCAAGATCACTTGATGCTGGCCCCCGGGCGTGTTGTCAGTGACGGATGCGAGGATGCCTCCAGCACGGAGTTGTGGGGTCGGGAGAGCCCTGCGCCGTGCCGACCTGCCGGGTGGGGGGAATCACAGGGCGGCTCCCCTGCCGGGCACCCCGCGCAGAAGGGACCGCTGACGGCGATGCAGATCCGGCTGACCGTCCTCGCGCCGCGCAGCGGCCAGTCCGTCACCGCGGCCTCGGCCGCGCAGGCCGGCGGGCGCGTGTGCGATGTGCTCGTCACCGCCCCTGCCGGGACGGCGCTCGCCGCGGTGGCCTCCGGGCTCGCCGCAGCCGTGTCGGGACCGGACGCGCCGTCCGGGACGGTCGTGCTGTACGCGGGCCGGGAGCGGCTCGACGCCCAGCGGTGCGCCCTGGGCGAACCGCCGCTCGTGGACGGCGCGGTGCTGTCGCTCCAGGTCCCCGGTGAGGACGAGACGGCCGACGACGACGGCGGAGGCGTGCACCCCCAGCTCCATGTGGTCGCGGGTCCCGACGCGGGCGGGGTGCATCTGCTGCACGGCGGCCGGATCCGGGTCGGCCGCTCGGTGGAGGCGGATGTTCCGCTCGATGACCCCGATGTGTCGCGGCTGCACTGCGAGGTGACGGTCGCGGACGACGGCCGGGTCACGGTGGCGGACCTCGGCTCGACGAACGGCACGGCGCTGGACGGCGTGGAGGTCGGCCCCCGCCCGGTCCGGCTGGCCCCTGGCGCGCTGCTGCGCCTCGGCGAGTCCACCCTCCGGCTGACGGCGCCGGCGGGCGGCGCATCGCGGCTGTCGACGACCCCGGACGGCGAGGGCCATCTGCGGGTGCGGCGCGACGGGTCCGGCACGGGGGCTCATGACGACACCGCCCCCGCGGAGCCGGGCAGCCCCGACCACGGCCGGGCGCGCCCGGCGGACAGGATCCCGTCCTGGGCCCGCCGGCGCGACGCGGACGCTTCGCAGCCGTCCGGGCCGGGCGGGGGCGACCGCGTATCGGCGCAGCGTGCGCCCTCGGAGCCCGGCGGCCGGCCGGGCGGCGGTGGTCCCTCCTGGACCACGACCGAGCGCCCGGGCGGCGCGTCCCAGGACCCGCCCTCGGAGTCCGGCGACGACGGCACCCCGAGCCACGGGCGGGCCGGGGCGTACGGGCACGGCACCCGAGATCCGCGGCCGGCCGCCCCCGGCGGCGGGACGGAGACGTACGGGCTCGAGGTCCGCGGCGGACACGCGCCCGGGGCCGGCACGGGCACGGGCAGTGGCGGCGCAGGCCAGTGGGACGCCCCGGGCAGCCGCGGGAGCTCCGCCGGGTACGGGCAGGCACCGGGCAGCGGCGCGACTCCTCATGGCGGCACGGGCACCCGCACGGGCACCGGCGTGGCCACGGGCGACACGGCACACGGCGCGGACCAGTGGGCCGCCCCGGGCAGGCACGACGGCACTCCCGGTGGTGGACGCGGCACCGGCCACACGCGCGCCGGCAGCGCTGACGCAGCCAGTGGCGACGTCACACACGGCGCGGGCCACCGTACGGACGCGAGCCGGTCCCGCGAGGCGCACGGCGGCGCGGTCGGCGACGGCGCCGGCCACGGCGGGCCGCGAGCCGACGGCACCAGGCCGGCCGGCGGGGACACTACACACGGGGGCGGAGCCGACGCCCGGACCGGCGCCAACCGAAGCGGCGCAGGCCGGGGCGGCACAGGCGGATACGACACCGGTCAGGGCGGGACAAGCGCACACGGCACCGGCCAGGGCGACACAGGCGCAGACGGCACGGGACACGGCGAGGCGCGCGCGGCCCGCGAGGGCGGTGGCACGTCCGGCGCAGGCGCCGGGCGGCGTGCCCGGGGCGAAGGCGGCGCGCGCAGGCGTGGCATAGGCGCCTGGGCGCGACGGCTCGCCGGGGCCAGGGAAGAGGCCCACGACGAGGGCGCCGCAGGCGCGGAGCCCATTGGCGCCGCCACGGCACCCGTCGTCGAGACCTGGCCCGATCCCGCCGCCGTGCTGCTCACCGCCCTCGGGCCGGGGCCGCGGCTGTGGGAGCGCGGGACCGGGCACCCCGAGGCGCTGGTCGTCCGGCTCGGCACCGCGGACCGCGCGGACACGCCCGCCGTCCCCGTCACCGTGGGGCTGCGCGAGGCAGGGTCGCTCGGGCTCGCCGGCCCTCGCGCGCGGCTCGCCGGTCTCGCCCGGTCCGTGGTGGCGCAGCTCGCCGCCCTGCACTCTCCCGCCGACCTGGAGATCGTGCTGATCAGCACGGACCGGGCCAGGCCGCTGGAGGAGCGCAAGCACGAATGGGGCTGGCTCGGCTGGCTGCCGCATCTGCGGCCCGCGCACGGCCAGGACTGCCGGCTCCTCGTCGCGTACGACAAGGACCAGGCCACCGCCCGTGCCGCCGAGCTGACCCGGCGGCTGGACGACGGGCCGCTCGGCCCCGGCTGGCCCAGCGCGGAGCGCCGCGCGGTCGAGGAGACCGCGGCCAGGTACGCGGGGCCGCGGACGCTGGTGATCCTGGACGGCGATCCGGGTTCCGCCGCGCTGCGCGAGACCACGGCGAGGCTCGCCGGAGCGGGCGCCGCCGGGGGTGTCCATGTCCTCTGCCTGGCCGAGACCCCGGCCGCCTCACCGCTCTCCCCGGTGGCGGCGACGTACGAAGAGGCCTGCGCGGCGTCGCTCGCGTTCCGGGAGTGCGGGGCCGTCGCGCTGCTCAGCGGCGATGTGGCGACGGCGCTGCGGCTGCTGCGTACAGCCGCGGGACAGCCGGCCGGCCATGGCACGGTCGCCGCCGTGGACGCGGTGTCAGCGGCGTGGGCCGAGCGGTTCGGGCGGGCGCTGGCTCCGCTGCGGGCCGACGCGGACGGCGCGTCGGCGGCCGGCCGGGCCATGACCGCGCCGCTGCCCCAGTCGGCCCGGCTGCTCGACGAGCTGGGTCTGGCCCGGGCCACCCCCGCCTCGCTGATGGCCCGTTGGGCGTCCGCCGCGGACGGTACGGCGGTGCTCGGCGCGGACGGTACGGCGGTGCTCGGCGCGGGCCCGCGCGGCCCGGTCGCCGTCGATCTCACCGCGGAGGGCCCTCACCTGCTGATCGAGGGCCCGGCGGGCAGCGGCCGTACGGAACTGCTCCGCTCGATCGCCGCGTCGCTGGCCGCGGCCGGCCGGCCGGACCGGCTCGGGCTGCTGCTGGTCGACGGCGCGGGCGGTGAGCGCGGCGAGGGCCTCGCGGCGCTCACCGAGCTCCCCCATGTCACCGAGCACCTGGTCGCCTCGGACCCGGTCCGGATGCGGGAGTTCGCGCAGGCGCTCGGGGCGGAGCTGAAACGGCGGTCCGAGCTGCTCGGCAGGGAGAGCTTCACCGAATGGCACACACGGCGCGAGGTGTCCGAGCGGCTCGTCGGGCAGCGGCCGCCCAGCCCCGGGGAGTCGCGCGGCGATCTGGAACCGTCCGCCGGCGGCACGCTCAGGCTCCGCCCGGCCGGTGCCCGTACGAAGGCGGAGGCACCGCCGCCGCTGCCCCGGCTCGTCGTGCTCGCCGATGACTACGACGCCCTGATCGCGCCGGCGCTCGGCAGCCCGGGCCGCCCGGCGGCCGGTTCCGTCGTCCGGGCGCTGGAGGCCGTGGCCAGGGACGGCGAGCGGCTCGGCGTGCATCTGGTCGCGACATCCGCCCGGCCCGACCGGACGGCGGACACGGAGCTGGCGCACGGGGCGCGGCTGCGCGTCGTGCTGGACGCGCCGCCGGTGGCTCCCGGACCGGAGGACCCGGCCCCCGGCCGCGGCAGGCTGGGACATCCGGACGGCCGGGTGACCCCGTTCCAGGGCGGCCGGGTGACGGGCCGCATCCCCCGTACGGCGACCCAGCGGCCCACGGTGGTGGAGCTGGAGTGGGAGCGGATGGGCGACCCGCCGGCCCGGCGCCCGGTCCGTGAGCTCGGCAACGGGCCGACGGACCTGGCGCTGCTGGCCAGTGCGCTGGACCGGGCGGCCCGCTCGGTCGACGCGGCCCCGCTGCCGCCCCTTACCCCGGCCCGCTCCTGACCGGGCCACGGCAAGTCCCGGGCCCCTGAACCCGGCCCGCTCCTGACCGGGCCACGGCAAGTCCCGCCCCTGACAGCACGTCACGAGGCCATCACGATCACCCAGTTGACAGCGAAGGTGCTATTGCCTCGCCCCTCCCCCGGGCGTAGACCTGACCGCACGGGACGGGAGCGGCGCTGCCTACGTCACGGCTGCGTCCCTCCACACGCGCGGGAGAGACGGGGCAGTGATGCGCACAACTCGCACAGCTCGCACGACTCGTACAGCTCGTACGACCGGTGCAGGTCGTAGGACCGGTGCAGGTCGTAGGACTCGCAGCAGAGCCGTCGTGGCGCTCGTCGCACTGGGCGCGCTCGGCCTCGCCGGCTGTGGGGGCGACAAGGACGGCGGCGACGGAGGCGCACCGGACGCGACGAAGGGCACACAGTCCGCGCCCACCGTCCAGCTGCCCAAGCTGGACGGGCAGAAGATCGAGGTCGCCGCGGTCTGGACGGGTCCCGAGCAGGAGAACTTCACGAAGGTTCTGAAGGAGTTCGAGAAGCGCACCGGGGCGACCGTCACCTTCGTGCCCGCGCAGGACCCGATCGTCAACTTCCTCGGCACGAAGATCGCCGGCGGGAGCCCGCCCGACGTCGCCATGCTGCCGCAGGTCGGCGCCGTCCAGCAGGCCGTGGCGAAGAAGTGGGCCAAGCCCGTCGGCCCGGAGGCAAAGGCGCAGCTCGCCAAGAACTACGCCAAGGGCTGGCAGGATCTCGGCTCCGTCGACGGCACCGCGTACGGCGTGTACTTCAAGGCCGCCAACAAGTCCCTCATCTGGTACAACAACGCGGTCTTCGAGAACGCCGGCGCCACGGTCCCCAAGACCTGGAAGGAATTCCTGACGACGGCCGAGACGATCTCCGCGTCCGGAGTCACACCGGTGTCGGTCGCCGGCGCGGACGGCTGGACGCTCACCGACTGGTTCGAGAACGTCTATCTCTCGCAGGCCGGACCGGAGAAGTACGACCAGCTCGCCAAGCACGAGATCAAGTGGACGGACCCGTCCGTCAAGCAGGCCCTCACCACGCTCGCCGAGCTGTTCGGCAAGCCGGAGCTGATCGCGGGCGGCGCGGACGGGGCCCTGCAGACGGAGTTCCCCAAGTCCGTCACGCAGACCTTCACCGGTGGTGACCAGCCCAAGGGCGCGATGGTCTTCGAGGGCGACTTCGTCACCGTCAACATCGCCGAGACCGGGGCGAAGATCGGTACGGAGGCCAAGGTGTTCCCGTTCCCCGCGGTCGGCGCCGAGCCCCCGGTGGTGACCGGCGGCGACGCGGCGGTCGCGCTGAAGGACTCCAAGGGCGCGCAGGCGCTGCTGACCTTCCTCGCCTCTCCGGACGCGGCGAAGATCTGGGCGGAGTCCGGCGGTTTCATCTCCCCGAACAAGTCCCTGGATGTCGCCGCGTATCCGAACGACGTCCAGCGCGACATCGCCAAGGCGCTCATCGCCGCGGGCGACGACTTCCGCTTCGACATGTCGGACCAGATGCCGCAGTCGTTCGGCGGCACGCCCGGCAAGGGCGAGTGGAAGGCCCTCCAGGACTTCCTGAAGAACCCGAAGGACGTCGCCGGCACCCAGCAGCGGCTGGAGGCCGACGCGGCCAAGGCGTACAAGAACTGATGCCGCGATGACGCCCCCCAAGGCCTCTCCAGGAGCGGCGGAGGGCACCGCGCCCGCCGCCGCCAGGGGCGTACGCAAGAGTGTGACCGGCACCCGCCGCCTCGTCGCGGCCGGCTTCCTGCTGCCCGCGCTGGTGCTGCTCGGCGCGCTCGTGGTCTACCCGATCGGGTACTCGCTCTACCGGTCCTTCTTCGACCAGTCCGGCAGCGGTTTCGCCGGTTTCGGCAATTACGTGGAGATCTTCTCCGACGACACCATCCTGACCGCGGTCAAGAACAACGCGATCTGGGTGGTCGTCGCACCGACCGTCGCGACGGCGCTCGGGCTGATCTTCGCCGTGCTCACCGAGCGGGTCCGCTGGGGCACGGCGTTCAAGCTGATCGTCTTCATGCCGATGGCGATCTCGATGCTCGCCGCGGGCATCATCTTCCGGCTGGTGTACGAGCAGGACCCGGAGCGCGGGGTCGCCAACGCGGTCTGGGTGGGCGTGCACGACACGTTCTCGGAGTCGGCGGGCTTCACCCGGGCGCGTCCTCTTCCCGTCCATCCGCTGGAGGCGGCGGGCGGCGGGGCGTTCATCACCAAGAAGCCGGTCACGCCGGGCACCGCCGTCCAGCTCCCGCTCGTCGGGGTCGCGCCCGCGAAGATGCCGGACGACGCGAAGCCGGCGAAGGCCCCGGCGACGGATCCCGGCAAGGTCACCGGCACCGCCTGGCTCGACTTCACCCGGGGCGGCGGCGGAAGGCCCAACGCCATCGACGCCAAGGAGCTGGGCCTCAAGGGCATCAAGATCGAGGCGGTCAAGGACGGCAAGGTCGTCGCCACGACCACCGCGGCCGCCGACGGTACGTTCTCCCTGCCCGAGGAAGCCGACGGCGCCTTCCTGCGGCTCCCCGGGAGCAACTTCCGCGAGCCGTACAACGGAGTCGACTGGCTGGGCCCGTCGCTGGTGACCCCGGCCATCATCGGCTCGTACGTGTGGATGTGGGCGGGCTTCGCGATGGTGCTGATCGCGGCGGGCCTGGCGGCTGTGCCGCGCGAACTCCTCGAAGCGGCACGGGTGGACGGGGCCAACGAGTGGCAGGTCTTCCGGAAGGTGACCGTTCCGCTGCTCGCGCCGGTGCTCGCGGTCGTGCTCGTCACGCTGATGATCAACGTCCTGAAGATCTTCGACCTGGTGTTCATCATCGCGCCCGGTTCGGCGCAGGACGACGCGAACGTACTGGCGCTCCAGCTCTACCGCTCCTCGTTCGGCACGGACGCGCACCTGGGCGTGGGCAGCGCCATCGCCGTACTGCTCCTGCTGCTGGTGATCCCGGTGATGCTGTTCAACATCCGGCGGATGCGAAGGGAGACACGCCGATGAGCACCGACAGCGCCGTCAAGGCGAAGCCGTCGCTCGCCGCCCGCATCGCCGCCCGCACGGGTGGCGGTGTGATGCGGGTCTTCCTCGTGCTGGTCGGGCTGTTCTGGCTGATGCCCACGATCGGACTGCTGCTCTCCTCGCTGCGCTCGCCCGCCGACATCAACGCGAGCGGATGGTGGGAGGTGTTCACCGCACCCGCGCAGCTCACGGCCGAGAACTACTCCCGGCTGCTGCAGAACGAAACCATCACTCACTCGCTCCTCTCCACGGTCCTGATCACCGTCCCCTCGACGGTCCTGGTCGTCGTGATCGGCTCACTCGCCGGGTACGCCTTCGCGTGGATGGAGTTCCCCGGCCGCGACTGGTGGTTCCTGGTCGTCGTCGGGCTGCTCGTCGTCCCCGTGCAGGTCGCGCTCGTTCCGGTGTCCAAGCTGTTCGGCGCGATCGGGATCTTCGAGACGACCGTCGGCGTCGTGATCTTCCATGTCGCCTTCGGCCTGCCCTTCGCGATCTTCCTCCTCAGGAACTTCTTCGCGGAGATCCCGAGGGAGCTGCTGGAGGCCGCCCGGCTCGACGGGGCGGGCGAGGTACGGCTGTTCACGCGTGTCGTGATGCCGCTCGGCGCTCCCGCGATCGCCTCGCTCGGCATCTTCCAGTTCCTCTGGGTCTGGAACGACATGCTGGTCGCGCTGATCTTCGCGGACTCCGAGTCCCCGCCGATCACGGTCGCGCTGCAGCAGCAGGTACGGCAGTTCGGCAACAACATCGACGTCCTGGCACCGGGCGCGTTCGTGTCCATGGTGATCCCGCTCGCCGTGTTCTTCGCGTTCCAGCGGCAGTTCGTGTCCGGGGTGATGGCGGGCGCGGTCAAGTAACGAGCCCACACAACGCACACGCGCGGCGGCGTCAACGGGACGCCGCCGCGCGTCGTCCCCCAGGCCTGTCCGGTGCCGATGTCCGCACACACGGTCGTCGTGCTCGACCGTGCGTGCGGCACTCCCGGGAGCGCCTCACGGGCAACATCCGCTCCACACCCGCCCGCAATCGTCCCGACATGTGCGACCACTACGACCGGGTGCATGGCTTTCGTCGACTCCCGCCCCGCGCCGGAGCGGCGCCGGCCGTCCGTCAGGACCACGTCCATCGCTGAGTCCCGAGAGAGAAGACACCCATGTCAAGGACGAGTGCACAGGTGCAGTCCCCCGCAGAGGCCGCCGGCGCCGCCGCGCCTCTCGGGGGCGAACTTCCCAGGCCCGCCCGGCTCGACGACGTCAAGGGCTGGTTCCGTCCGGTCGACCAGCTGCTCTTCGACTGGTTCCTGACCCACCAGCGCGATCACGGCCACGAGGGTGATCTGCTCGAACTCGGCGCGTACATGGGAAAGAGCGCGATCTTCCTCGGCCAGTACCTGCGGGACGGCGAGGAGTTCACCGTCTGCGACCTCTGGGACTCGCCCGCTCCCGACGTCTCCAACAGCGCCGAGATGAACCGGTCGTACGCGACGCTCACCCGCCGGGCCTTCGAGACCAACTACCTCTCCTTCCACGACGAGCTGCCGACTCTCGTCCAGGCCCCGACCTCGGTGATCGCCTCCCGGGTCCGGGCGGGCAGCTGCCGCTTCGTCCACATCGACGCCTCGCATCTGTACGAGCACGTCCACGGCGACATCGAGGCCGCCCAGGAGCTCCTCACCCCGGGGGGAATCGTGGTCTTCGACGACTTCCGGGCCGAGCACTGCCCGGGTGTCGCGGCCGCCGTCTGGGGAGCGGTCGCCACCGTGCGGCTGCGGCCGGTCTGCATCACCGGCACCAAGCTGTACGGGACGTGGGGCGACCCGGAGGAGGTGCGGGAGGCGCTGCTCGGCTGGCTGGAGAAGCGGACGGACCTGTGGCACGGGGTGGAGGAGGTGGCGGGGGCGCCGCTGATCCGGATCGACGGCAGGAAGGCGAAGGCACCGGCGCATCCGGACTCCCGCCACCGGGCCGGGACGCCCGCGGCCGGGGCCCGGGAGCAGCGCGCCACCCCCACGCCACGGCGACGGCGTGCCCCGCGGACCCGCCGGCTCGTACGTGACCTGCTGCCGCCGCTGCTGACCCGGGCTCTGGTGCGTGCGCTCCGCTAGAGCCTGTCGTTCGGAACAGGCTGGACAGCAAGATCCACCGGACAGGCGCCAAAGCTTGGCCCCGGACCCGGACCCTGGCCCTGGCTCCCGGCCGGGGGCGGGCGGCGCAGGCCGACCGGGGTGACGGCGACGACGAGTTCGCGGGTCCCGTCGGCGGCCACGTTCAGCCGGTACGGGCGCAGTCCGCGCAGCCCGTGGGCCCGGTGGGGCGGGGCGCCGGCCACCACGGTGGCGGGGTGCTCGGTGCCGAGGAGGGCGGTGCGCAGACCGACCCTGGTACGGCCGGGCGGGAAGGCCTCGGCGGGGATCCGCACCTCGATCTCCGTACCGGCCCCGTCCGCGGCGGGCCGCAGCTCGATGCGGCAGCTCTCCGGGCCGGTATGTCCGACCGGGCCGGTGACTCCGACCGGCGTCGCGTCGAGAGCGGCAAGACCGGGCAGCGGGCTGCGGGCGTTGACGACGAGGGTGTGGCGGCCGGGGCCGGTGCGCCGCCAGGCGGCGGAGACCAGGTCGGTGCGCAGGGGCGGTACGCCGTGGGCGGCCTCGTACCGGATGACTGACAGGAGCCCTGGCAGGTCGTCTGTGCGTACGTAGGACAGGCGCAGCCGCAGTCCTGGCCGCAGCCGGGCGAGCACGGCCTCGCTGAGGTGATCGGTGACCATGCGGCGCAGCCCGGCGAACACGCGCCGCCGCACTGGTTCCGGCGCGGCCAGGAGGCCGGGGCCGGTCATCGCGGCGGCCTCCTCGGCGAAGTGGCGGTGGTGGAAGCCGTCGCGGACCGGACCGGGCCCGGTGAAGCGGGCGGTCACGGCCATCGCCGCGGCCGTCCCGCGCAGCAGGTCCTCGATCCCGGGGGCCGCCGGGTTCGGGTCGGTCGCGGCGAAGCAGTAGTCGTAGTCGGCCCGTACGGAGACGCGGCCAGCCCGGAAGAGTGCTTCGAGGGCGAAGGCCTGCCGGGCGAGGGCTTCAGGGACGTCCTCGCGAAATCGCAACTCGTGCCGCTGGAGCAGGTCCCGGCGGAACAGCTTGGTGGTGGACAGTTCCCAGGGCAGCCCGGGATGGTCCAGCGGCAGGTCCGGCTCGGTGCGGGTGAGCAGGGACGGGGACGCGGCCGCGATCTTGGCGTGGACGACGTCGGAGCCGTGGATGTCGGCCGCGTCGACGAGCCGCTCCAGTGCTTCGCGGCCGAGGAAGTCGCCGGCTTCGAGGAAGAACAGATAGCGGCCGCGGGCGCGTTCGACGGCCTGGCTGGCGGTGCCGGGACGGAGCAGGGTGCACAGGCCGGGGTGGCGCGCGGAGAACCGTTCCAGCTCCGCCACCCGGCCTCTGTCGGGGGACCCGTCGTCGACGGTGATCACTTCGATGCGGTCCTCGCCGATGGTCTGCCCGGCGAGCGAGTCGAGGCACCGGGTGAGGCACGGCACCTCGCCCCGGACCGTGACGACGACGGTGACGTCGGGGACTTCGGGGACTTCAGGGACGTCCGCCGTGGCCGGTGAGCTCATGGGGTGCCCTCCGCTCGCCTCGGGCGCGCCGTCCGCCCGCCCGACACAGCAACGACCCCCTGTCGGCGCGGGCTACGCACCGGCGGCGGCCGTTCACCCGCTCGGCCCAGCGCGCCGGCCCCGCGAGGGGCCGTCAGCACGTGCGGGTCAGCTCCGTGTCATCGCCGCCACCGCCGAGGCGGCCAGGTCGTCCAGGTAGCCCTTGGGCAGGTCGCTGCGGACGACCACCAGCCGCCAGTACAGCGGGCCGATGATCAGGTCGAGAGCGCGGTCCGGGTCGGCCGTCCCCGGCAGCTCGCCGCGGGCGACCGCGTCGCGTACCACCAGCGCCGCGACACCCTGCTGGGGGTCGAGCAGGGCGGCCTTGATGGCGTCGGAGATCTCCGGATGGCGGGCGGCCTCGACCAGGAGGTCGGGGATGACCCGGGAGGCCACGGGGTGGCGCAGGGCGTGCGAGGCCACTTCGAGGAGAGCGCGGACGTCCCCGTACAGCGAACCGGTCGACGGTGCGGGCAGCCCCTGCGCGGCGAAGGCCGAGACCAGGTCGAGGACGAGTGACAGCTTGGACTTCCAGCGCCGGTAGACCGCGGTCTTGCCGACGCCCGCCCGGCGCGCGATTCCCTCGATCGACATCCGGGCGAAGCCGACCGCCGCCAGCTCCTCGAAGACGGCTGTGCGGATCGCTTCGGTCACGTCCTCCCGGAGCACTGCGGCTCCCGCGGGGGCGCGTCGTGGGGTTCCCGGGTCCGTGGTCATGCCCAGGAGCATACCCATCACGACGAGACGGTTGCGTTGCGACGTAGATCCGTCCTACCCTCGCCGTAGCGACGATACGGGTCCGTCCCATCGCCAGCGCTTCTCTGCACCCGGCGAAAGCGAGCGAGTGACCAGCGTGAGCAGCAGCATGAGCAGCGTGCCGGCGACCCGGCCCACACCACCCGTGGAAAGCCTCGGCGAGCTCGCCGCCCGGCACGGACTGACCGTGAGCGGGGCCCGCCCGACGCTCGGCGCGTACATCAGGCAGCTGTGGGCGCGCAGGCACTTCATCACCGCGTTCGCCACGGCCCGCCTCACGGCCCAGTACAGCCAGGCGAAGCTCGGGCAGGTCTGGCAGCTGATGACCCCGCTGCTCAACGCCGCGGTCTACTACTTCATCTTCGGCGAGCTGCTCGACACCGCCCGCAACGTGCAGGACTTCGTACCGTTCCTCGTCACCGGCGTCTTCGTCTGGACCTTCACGGCCAACTCGATCACCGCCGGCACCCGCGCCATCTCGGGCAACATCGGGCTCGTACGGGCCCTGCACTTCCCCCGTGCCGCGCTCCCGATCGGTCTCGCCCTGCAGCAGCTCCAGCAGCTGATGTTCTCCATGGGCGCGCTGGTCGTGATCCTGATGTGCTTCGGGAAGTTCCCGCAGCCCTCCTGGCTGCTCGCCGTCCCGGCCCTGCTGCTCCAGGCCGTCTTCAGCACCGGCATCTCGATGGTCGTCGCCCGGCTCGCCGCGCGCACCCCCGACATCGCCCAGCTGATGCCGTTCCTGCTGCGCACCTGGATGTACGCGTCGGGCGTGATGTGGAGCATCCCGGCGGTGCTCGCGCACCGGCACCCGCCGCACGCGGTGATCCTGGCCCTGCAGTGCAATCCGATCGCCGTCTACATCGATCTGATGCGCTTCGCGCTCATCGACAGCTACACCTCCGCCCAGCTGCCGCCGCATGTGTGGGCGGTCGCCCTCGGCTGGGCCGTGCTCTTCGGAGTGGGCGGATTCCTGTACTTCTGGAAGGCGGAGGAGCAGTACGGCCGTGGCTGAGACAGCAACCATGAACGACGCAGCGAGCAGGACACCGACCGTCGTCGTCGACGGCGTCCACATCACCTACAAGGTCAACGGCGGAAGGACCGGCCGCGGCGGCGCCACCGCCGCGCTCAGCCGGATCATCTCCCGCAAGCCCGGCAGGAGCGGCGGCCGAGAGGTGCACGCCGTCAAGGGCGTCAGCTTCGCCGCGTACAAGGGCGAGGCGATCGGCCTGATCGGCTCCAACGGTTCGGGCAAGTCCACCCTGCTGAAGGCGATCGCGGGGCTGCTCCCGACGGCCGAGGGCAGGATCTACACCCACGGCCAGCCCTCGCTGCTGGGCGTGAACGCGGCGCTCATGGGCGATCTGACCGGTGAGCGCAACGTCGTCCTCGGCGGGCTCGCGATGGGCATGTCCCGTGACGAGATCCACCAGCGCTACCAGGAGATCGTCGACTTCTCCGGGATCAACGACAAGGGCGACTTCATCACCCTGCCGATGCGGACGTACTCGTCCGGCATGGGCGCCCGGCTCCGGTTCTCCATCGCCGCGGCCAAGAGCCATGACGTGCTGCTCATCGACGAGGCGCTGGCGACGGGCGACGCCAAGTTCCAGCGGCGCAGCCAGGAGCGGATCGCCGAGCTGCGCGCGGAGGCCGGCACGGTCTTCCTGGTCAGCCACAGCAATTCGGCGATCACGACGACCTGCGACCGTGCGCTCTGGCTGGAGTCCGGCACACTGCGGATGGACGGTCCGGCGAAGGAGGTCGTCGCGGCGTACGAGGCCTTCACGAAGAAGAAATAGCCACAACTCCACATGGATCTGCATGGATCCGTATGGAGCTGAACAGAACGGACTAGGGTGCGGGTCGATGACGACCCAGCGGGCCGCCGCGCCCGAGCCCTCTCCGTCCCCCGCTCCCGCGTCCTCCTCCCCTTCCGCATCGCTGCCCGCACGTCTCGCCCTCGGCGCCGTCTGGACCGCGAGCCGGCTCGGGATGCTCGCCCTGCTGCTGCGGGACGACCTCGGCTTCGGAGGCGTCTCCCGCGAGGTGCACGTCCTCTACACCCGCTGGTACGAGGAACTCGGCCGCGGCACGTTCCCCCTGGGCGATCCGACCTGGCAGTACCCGCCGGGCGCCGGGGCGGTGATCCTCTCCCCCGCCCTCCTCCCCTGGCTGAGCTACTTCCAGGCCTTCGTGGCGCTGACGCTGCTCGCCGACGCGGCCGTCACCCTGGCCCTCGCCCGGGCCGGCGGAGCCCGTGGCGCCGGTGCCTGGATGTGGACGTGCGGTCTGCCCCTCCTGCTGCACATCCCGCTCGCCCGCTACGACGTCCAGGTCACCGCCCTGGCCGTACTGGCACTCCTCGCGCTGCACCGCCGCCCGTGGCTGGGCGGGGCGCTCGCCGCACTCGGCGCGCTGGTCAAGGTGTGGCCGGCGCTGACACTCCTGGGCACCCCCCGGGGCCGTACCACCCGGGCGGCCTGGACCTCGGCGGCCACCGCTGCCGTCGCACTCCTCGCCGTCCTCGCCCTCGGCTTCTCCCACCCCCTGGGCTTTCTGCGCCAACAGGGCGGCCGCGGCGTCCAGATCGAGTCGCTGGGCGGCACCGCGCTGGCACTGGCCCGGCTGTTCGGCAGCGGCGGACGGGTCGTGTACCGCTACGGGGCCTTCGAGTTCACCGGCCCGTATGTGACGGGCGTGGCCCGCCTCTCCCTCCTGCTGACCGCCGCCGCCTTCTGCTGGCTGCTGCTGTGGCGGGTACGGGCAGGGCGTGGCCAGCGGTCGGAGGCCACGCCGTTCGACGCCGCGCTGTGCGCCGTCCTCCTCTTCACCGTCACCAGCCGGGTCATCAGCCCGCAGTATCTGATCTGGCTGCTCGGCCTGGTCGCGGTCTGCCTCACCTCCCGGCACACCACCCAGCGCCCGGTCGCCCTGCTGCTCCTGCCGGCGACCGCGCTCAGCTCACTCGGGTATCCGGTGCTGTACGAGGACGTCATCGGGGCCACCCCGCTCGGCTGCGCGCTCGTGCTCGTACGGAACGGCCTGCTCCTCGCCGCGGCCGTGCTCTCGGCCCGTCGGCTGTGGGTCGCGACGGCAGCGCACACCGGAGATAGCGCGCGAAAGGGGCGCGCACCGTGATGGTGCGCGCCCCTGACTCACATCAGAGCGTCAGCGTCAGCTGTGCGTACGCAGCAGCTGGCGCATCGTCCGCATCGCGACCGACAGGTTCGCCAGGTCGAACGTGTCCGAGCTCTGGATCTCCTCCAGAGTCGTCCGCGCCCGGCCCAGGATCGCCGCGTTCTTGTCCTCCCACGCCTTGAAGCGGCGCTCCGGCGTCGAGGAACCGTTGCCCACGGAGAGCACGTCCGCGGTGAGCGCGGCGTGCGCGGCGTACAGGTCCTCGCGGATGGAGGCACGGGCCATGGACTGCCAGCGGTCGGCCCGCGGCAGCTCGATGATCCGGTCCATCAGCTCGGTGATCCGCAGCCGGTCGGCCAGGTCGTAGTAGATCTCGGCGACGGCCAGCGAGTCCTTGCCCGTACGGTCCGCGATGGCCACGATGTCGAGCGTCGGGAAGGCGGACGAGAATCCGGCGACCCGCATGGCCAGGTCCTCCGGGACCCCCGCGGCCGTGAACTCCTCCAGCAGCCCCTGGTACCAGTCCAGGTCGGCGCCGCGGAGCATCTTCGGCAGCTCGGCCCACACCTGCTCGACGCCCGAGGCGAAGAAGTCGATCGTCTCCGTCAGCTCCAGCGGCTGCGGCCGGTTGCCGAGCAGCCAGCGCGTGCCGCGCTCGACGAGACGGCGCGAGTGCAGCCGCATCCGCGTCTGCACGTCGGCGGCGACCTTGTTGTCGAGCGCCTCGACGGCGTCCCACACCTCGCCGAGACCGAAGATCGCTCGGGCGGCGGTCTGCGCCCGGACGATCTCCTCGACCGACGCCCCGGTCTCCTCGCGAAGCCGGTGCAGGAAGGTCGAACCACCGGTGTTGACGGTGTCGTTGACCAGAACCGTCGTCACGATCTCGCGGCGCAGCGGGTGGCCGTCGACCGCCTCGGTGAACGTCTCCCTCAGCGGCTTGGGGAAGTACGCGTGCAGCAGACCCCGCAGATACGGGTCGTCCGGCAGCGAGGTGCCGATCAGGTCCTCCGCCAGCGTGATCTTGGTGTAGGCGAGCAGGACGGCCAGCTCGGGCTGGGACAGGCCCCTGCCGGAGTTGAGCAGCTCACGGATCTGACGGTCGTTCGGCAGGAACTCCAGCGCCCGGTCCAGCGCGCCGTCCCGGCCGAGCCGGCGCATGAAGCGCTGGTGGGCGTGGAGCAGGCTGGGCGACTGGGCGACGGCGTTGGTCAGGGCCACGTTCTGCGCGTAGTTGTTGCGCAGCACGAGCTTGCCGACCTCGTCGGTCATCTCGGCGAGCAGCTTGTTGCGCTGCTTGACCGTCATGTCGCCCTCCGCGACAAGGCCGTTCAGCAGGATCTTGATGTTCACCTCGTGGTCGGAGGTGTCCACGCCCGCGCTGTTGTCGATGGCGTCGGTGTTGACCCGGCCGCCGCCGCGTGCGAACTCGATGCGGCCGAGCTGGGTCAGGCCCAGGTTGCCGCCCTCGCCGACGACCTTGACCCGCAGCTCGTCGCCGTTGACGCGGATGGCGTCGTTGGCCTTGTCGCCGACGTCGGCGTTGGACTCGGCGGAGGCCTTGACGTACGTGCCGATGCCGCCGTTCCACAGCAGGTCGACCGGCGCCTGCAGGATCGCCTTCATCAGGTCGGCCGGGGTCATCTTCGTGACCCCCTCCTCGATACCGAGAGCCTCGCGGACATGCGCGTTGACCGGGATCGACTTGGCACTGCGGGGGTGGATGCCGCCGCCCGCGGACAGCAGCTCCTTGTCGTAGTCCGCCCACGACGAGCGGGGCAGCTCGAACAGCCGGCGGCGCTCGGCGTACGAGACGGCGGAGTCGGGCTCCGGGTCGATGAAGATGTGGCGGTGGTCGAAGGCCGCGACCAGCCGGATGTGCTCGGAGAGCAGCATGCCGTTGCCGAACACGTCACCGGACATGTCGCCGACGCCGACCGCGGTGAAGTCCTCGGTCTGGGTGTCGTGGCCCAGCTCGCGGAAGTGCCGCTTCACGGACTCCCAGGCACCGCGGGCCGTGATGCCCATGCCCTTGTGGTCGTAACCGGCCGAGCCGCCGGAGGCGAAGGCGTCGCCGAGCCAGAAGTTGTACGAGAGCGCGACCTCGTTGGCGATGTCGGAGAACGTCGCGGTGCCCTTGTCGGCGGCGACGACGAGATACGTGTCGTCCTCGTCGTGGCGCACCACCTCGGCCGGCGGCACGACCTCGCCCGCCACCAGGTTGTCGGTGATGTCGAGCAGCGCCGAGATGAAGGTCTTGTAGCAGGCGATGCCCTCGGCGAGCCAGGCGTCACGGTCCACGGACGGGTCCGGGAGCTGCTTGGCGACGAAGCCGCCCTTGGCGCCGACCGGCACGATGACGGTGTTCTTCACCATCTGCGCCTTGACCAGGCCGAGGATCTCGGTACGGAAGTCCTCGCGCCGGTCGGACCAGCGCAGACCGCCGCGCGCGACCTTGCCGAAGCGCAGGTGCACGCCCTCGACGCGCGGCGAGTACACCCAGATCTCGTACGCCGGGCGGGGCGCCGGCAGATCCGGGATGGCCTGCGGGTCGAACTTCATGGACACGTAGGCGTGCGGCTCGAAGCCCTCGGCCTCCTGGAAGAAGTTCGTCCGGAGGGTGGCCTTGATGAGCGTGAGGAAGGAGCGGAGGATCCGGTCCTCGTCCAGGGAGGCGACCTGGTCGAGGGCCGCGTCCAGCTCCTCCAGCAGGGCGTCGATCAGCTCGGTGCCGGCGCGCTGGCGGTCCGGCGCCATACGGGCCTCGAAGAGGTTGACGAGCAGCCGGGTGGTGTGGACGTTGTTGAGGAGGGTGTCCTCCATGTAGTCCTGGCTGAAGGTCGAACCGGCCTGCCGCAGGTACTTGGCGTAGGCGCGCAGCACCACGGCCTCGCGCCAGTTGAGCCCGGCGCGGAGAACGAGCGAGTTGAACGTGTCGTTCTCCGCGGCACCGGTCCACACGGCGGAGAAGGCCTCCTGGAAGCGCTCACGGGCGTCGTCGCCGAGGTAGTCGCCGCCGTTGCCGCTCGGGGTCGGCATCCGCAGACCGAAGTCGTAGATCCATGCGTGCGTGCGGTCCGCGCAGCGCAGATCGTACGGGCGCTCGTCGAGGACCTCGACGCCGAGACGGTTCAGGACCGGCAGCACGGAGGAGAGGGAGACCTGCTCGCCCGGCCGGTAGATCTTGAAGCGGCGCTCGCCGGGCGCTGCGCCCACCGGCTCGTAGAGGGAGAGCGAGAAGCCCATGCCGGAGAGATCGAGCTGCTCCAGGTGGACCAGGTCGGCGACCGCGGCGCGAGGCGTGTGGTCGGCCTTGTAGCCCTCGGGGAAGGCGTTGCCGTACTTGCGCAGCAACTCGGCCGCGTGCTCCTCACCGAGCTCGGCGTTGAGCGCCTCGGCGAAGCCGTCGGCCCACGACCGGGCGGCCTCGACGAGCCGGGCCTCGAGCCGCTCCTTGTCGGAGTCGGTGAGGTGGGTCAGCTCGGTGCCGGGCGCCACGCGCACGACGAAGTGCAGCCGGGTGAGCACCGACTCGGTGCTCATGAGGGTGAAGTCGACGCTGGTGCCGCCCAGCTCCTCCTTGAGGATGCCGGTCAGACGCTCACGGACGGTGGTGTTGAAGCGGTCGCGCGGCAGGTACACGAGGGCCGAGTAGTAGCGGCCGTACTCCTCCTGGCGCAGGTACAGCCGCAGCCTGCGGCGCTCCTGCAGGTAGAGGACGCTGGTGACGATCTCGCGCAGCTCGTCGGGCGGGGTCTGGAACAGCTCGTCGCGCGGGTACGTCTCCAGGATCTGCAGCAGGTCGCGGCCGTCGTGGCTGTGCGGCGAGAAGCCCGCGCCGTCGAGGACCTCGGCGACCTTGCGGCGGATGACCGGGACGCGGCGCACCGACTCCGTGTACGCGGCCGAGGAGAACAGACCGAGGAAGCGCCGCTCACCGGTGACGTTGCCCTCGGCGTCGAACTTCTTCACGCCGACGTAGTCGAGGTACGACGGGCGGTGGACGGTGGCGCGGCTGTTGGCCTTGGTCAGGATCAGCAGCTTGTGCTCACGGGCCTTGGCGCGGGCATCGGCGGGCAGCCGGTTGAAGGAGGGGCTCACGGGGTGGCCGTGGGCGTCGTCGCCGCTGTGGTGCGGGTCGGAGCGGAGGATGCCGAGGCCGGTGCCGGGGACCGCGGCCAGCGCGTCGCCGTCGACGAGGTTGTACTCGCGGTAGCCGAGGAACGTGAAGTGGTCGTCGGAGAGCCAGCGCAGCAGCTCGCGGGCCTCGTCGACCTCCTCGTCGCGGAGGTCGTCGGCGGTGGGCTCGCCGGGCAGCTCCTCGGCGATGCGCAGCGCCGCGTCGCGCATCTTCTCCCAGTCCTCGACGGCCTCGCGGACGTCGGACAGGACACGCAGCAGGTCGGACGTGATCTGCTTCAGATCGGCGCGGTCGGTCTCGCGGTCGATCTCGACATGGATCCAGGACTCGACGAGCGCATCGTGCGGCAGCTTGGCGCCCTTGCCGTTGCTGCCGTCACCGGTGGCGTGACCGCTGGAGTCGCCGCTGAGGACCTCGATGAGCTTGCCGGTGACGTCACGGCGCACGACGAGCTGCGGGTGGATCACGACATGGATGCCGCGGCCCTGGCGGGACAGCTCGTTGGTCACGGAGTCGACGAGGAAGGGCATGTCGTCGGTGACGACCTCGACGACGGAGTGGCTGCACGTCCAGCCGTTCTCCTCGACGGTCGGGGTGTGCACCCGGACGTTGGCCGTGCCCTGCGGGCGGTTCTCCGCCAGCCGGTAGTGCGAGACAGCTGCGCCGAAGATGTCGACGGGGTCGCGGTCGGCGAGGTCCTCGGGGGCGGTGTGCAGGTAGTAGCGCTGGAGGTAGGCGAGGAGGGCGTCCTGGTCAGGACGGTCCCCGCTGTCGGACCCAGTCGGAAGTTGTCCCCCGCCCGGGCTGTGCTCAGCTACCCGCGCGGCCCTCTCGAGCAGCTCGGCCTTGGCTTCGTCCAGCTTGGTCTGCATGTCCTCTGGCTCCTGTCGCGCGCCGTTGCGTGACGTAGGTGGAAAAGATGGCACAACGCCACGACGCGGGGTGTCCGGTCGGGGTCGACGCTATGCCGGGATGAGAGATGTCCGGGCCGATATCGGCCAATGTGGGAGACGGGCCCGGCAGGTGACCGCGACGCGGTACACGCGGTTCACGCGATCCGTACGATCCATGCGGTTCACCCGGTCCGGAAAGGGGCCCGGGTCCACAGGGAAGATCAGCTCGCACCCGGCCGCTGTGGCGTACCGGGCGCAGGCCGGGGGCTTCGCTGCCCCCGCGGCATATCGCGCTGATCACGGGTCAAGGCTATCGCTCCGCCCCCCTGACCCGTCATGAGCCGTATGTGTACAAAAGCGGGGCCGGAAGTTTGACACTCTGGACAGCGACACATGCCCTCTTGGCAAACAGCCGCGGGGGAGGCAGGTTGGCGTGGGGGGGCCGAAGGCCGACAAATCGATACAGACAAATCGATACAGGGGAGCAGTAGCCATGAGCGCGAAGATCCTGATCGTCACCGGCGACGCAGCCGAGTCCCTGGAGGTCCTGTACCCGTATCAGCGGCTGCGCGAGGAGGGGTACGAGGTCCACATCGCGGCCCCGGCCCGCAAGAAGCTCCAGTTCGTGGTTCATGACTTCGAGCCGGGCTTCGACACGTACACGGAGAAGCCGGGCTACACCTGGCCCGCCGATCTGGCCTTCTCGGAGGTCGATCCGGGCGACTACGCCGCGATCGTCATCCCGGGCGGCCGGGCCCCGGAGTACCTCCGCAACGACCCCGAGCTCCGCAAGATCCTCAAGTCCTTCTTCGACGCGGACAAGCCCGTGGCCCAGATCTGCCACGGCCCCCTGCTGACGGCCGCCACCGGCAGCCTCACGGGCCGCAGGGTCACGGCCTACCCGGCCCTCGAACTCGACATGCAGGCAGCCGGTGCATCCTTCCAGGACACCGAGGCCGTGGTCGACGGCACCCTGGTCTCCTCCCGCGCCTGGCCCGATCACTCCGCCTGGATGCGCGAATTCCTCACGGTCCTCCGCGCGAAGGCACCGCTGAGCTGATCCGGCGAAGGGGGCTTCGGCCCGGACCCCAAGTACGGGGCTCGGGTGCGGTGGGCGCGGCCGGCCCCGAACCGGGGGCTGACACCGTGGTTTGTGGACAGTCGTTCCGCATGGCCTCCCCCAGGACGGAGTCCTGGGGGAGGGACGGGCCCACGCACGAACGACGAACCCCGGACGGGAGACGGCCCGCCCACCCCCGGTCCGCGGACGGGAGACGGCCGGTGGCGGGGCCGTGCAGGGCCGGCCCCGCAGGGACCGCGCCGAAGGCCTACGCGGCCAGCTCCTCCGCCACCATCACCGCCTCCGCGAGGCTGTCGACGACCGGCACCCCCGCCGACGCCAGGCTCGCCCGGCTGTGTGATCCCCCGGTGTACAGCACTGCCCTCGCCCCCACGTGCGCCGCCGCGACCGCGTCGTCCACCGCGTCGCCGATGACCACGACCCGCTCCGCCGGCACACCGACCAGGGCGGTGAGATGCCGCACCATGTGCTCCGCCTTGCCTGTGTGCGACGAACCGATCCGGCCGTCGACCCGCACGAAGCGGCCCTCGATGCCGTGTCGCCGCACGATCGGTATCAGATGCTCGTGCGGGGCCAGCGAGAGGAGCGACTGCGTACGCCCCGACGTCTGCCGCTCGGCCAGCAGCTCCGCCGCCCCGGCTGTGAGCCCGCACGCGTCGGCCAGCTGCCAGTAGTGCTTGTGAAAGACCGCGTCCATGATCGCCCACTCGTCGTCCGTGGGCAGTCGTCCCATGAGCCGCTCGTAGAACCGCGGCACCGGCACGCAGTACAGCTCCCGATACCGCTCCAGGGTGATCGGGTCCAGCCCTATCTCCGCGAACGACGCGTTCGTCGCCGCGATGACCGTGTGGATGTCATCGAGCAGTGTGCCGTTCCAGTCCCAGACCAGATGCGCGCTGTGCTTCCCCATGCCGAGCAACGGTACCGGCCGGGTCTGACAACCACCGGGTCGGACAACCGGACGCGGCCCGCAGCCGGAGCCGTGAGCCGCGCCGCGCGGCACCGCGTCAGCCGTCAGCCGTCAGCCGTCAGCCGTCAATCATCAGCCGATGAGCCCGGGGATCTCCTGCACTCCGTACCAGAGCAGCTCATGGTCCTCGGCACCGTCCACGACGAACTGCGCGTCGTCGTCCCCGTGATCCGCCGCGCCCAGCGCGTCCGCCGCCGCGGCCACATCGGCCTCGGCCTCATCGGAGTCCACGTGCACCGCCGCCGCCTTCGACAGCGGCACCGGGGACGCGATCCGCACCTCGCCGAGCGACGCGGACCCGAGCGCCTGCCCCGGATCCGCGGTCGCGGCGTTGTCCGGTACGTCGACGGCGACGACGACCCGGCGCCGTGCCGCGCCGGGGTCCCCGGCTAGCAGCCGCAGCGACGACGCCGCGGCCCTGCTCAGCGCGGCGTACTCGAGCTCCTCGATGTCGTCGGAGAGGTACCACTCGCGGAGCGCAGGCGTCACTGCGTAGGCGGTCAGCGGACCGGGACCGAGCTCGCCCGCCTTGTGCGCCTCTGCGAGACCGGGAAGGGTCAAAGGGACGTAGACGCGCATGGCTGGCCGCTTTCGTAGTCGGGTGAGCACTTAAGGATACGTGCGGAGTCCCCCATCGGGGTGTCCCGGCGGCCCCGTCCCGCGTCGCCCCTGAGCGTCCGTGGATCCGCCCGGCGCAGGCCCTGCACGCCCGCCCGTCACCCGGATAGGTGATCCTCGGCGCCCCTTTCGGCACGGCTCGGCGGTCCTTGCGGCCCGGCCTCCCCCGCCCGTACAAGATCCCCACCGAAAGTTACTTGTGGGTATCGAAGGGGCGGCAGCCATGCACAACACCTCGGCCAGGACGCGTACGAAGCCCGGAGACCGGCATGACAGCCGCGGCCCCGGCCGCATGCCGCAGCGCACCCCGCGGCCCTCCTCGCCGCCCGCCGGGGGCCGGTCTCGCCTCCCCCGCTACTGGTTCGCCGAGCGCCTGCTCTCGGTCCTCAGCGGCAACCGCCCGGTCCACTGGATGCTCGGCCACACCATCGGCGACGCCTACGAACACCTCGTACGCCTGGCTCCGGGCAGCCCGCTCCGTACGAGCGGACTGCGGCCGGTGGTACGCCACTGCGACGAGTACGTGCCCCGCCCGGGCGTCATCGAGGCCTTCGCCCGCATCGCAGCCGGCGACCAGGTCCGCGCCATGGCCTTCCGCCTCGAACAGGGACCGGACCTGCGCTGGCGCTGCGCGGCTGTGGAACTCGGCGGCGAGCGCGTCATCGTCGACGCATGACGGTCGAGGGAGCGATCGAGGGACGACGGTCGAAGGGCGACGGACGAGGGGCGAGGGACGAAAGACGGCGGTCGAGGAAGCGACGCCGAGGCATGCACGACGCACGCCACCGTCACTCCATCGTGTGCGCCCGGCGAGGCCCACGAGCGCCCCGGCCACGGCCAGGACCTCGACTCGGCGGCGACTCGGCCCGCGCAAACAGGCCGCGTACACGAGCCAGCGCACACGGCGCGCACACGAGCCGCGCACCTGGGCCGCGCACACGACGCGGGGCCGCGACACCTTCCGGTGCCCGGCCCCGCGGTCCACGCGCCTGTGGCGCTACTTCTGCGCGCTACTTCTTGCGGCGCCGGCCGGCGCCCTTCTGCGCCTTGCGGCGCTCCGCGCGCGTCAGGCCGTCCGACTCGGACCGGGACGGCACTTCGCCGTTCGTGAAGTCGCCCTCGACGATGGTGCCCTCACCGTCGACCTTCGGCGCGGTGAAGTGCAGCCGGTCCGGCCGCTGCGGCGCGTCGAGCCCCTTGGCGCGGATCTCCGGACGGCCCGCGCCCGCAGGCACCGCGTCCTCCTTCGCCAGCGAGGTCTTCTCGGCCGCGTCCTGCACCGGGATCTCCTCGACCTGCTGCTCGACCTGGACCTCCAGGTTGAACAGGTAGCCGACGGACTCCTCCTTGATGCCCTCCATCATCGCGGTGAACATGTCGAAGCCCTCGCGCTGGTACTCCACGAGCGGGTCCTTCTGGGCCATCGCGCGCAGGCCGATGCCCTCCTGGAGGTAGTCCATCTCGTAGAGGTGCTCACGCCACTTGCGGTCCAGGACGGACAGCACCACACGCCGCTCCAGCTCACGCATGATGTCCGAGCCGAGCTGCTTCTCGCGCTCGTCGTACTGCTCGTGGATGTCGTCCTTGACGGTCTCGCCGATGAACTCGGAGGTGATCCCGGCCCGGTCGCCCGCCGCCTCCTCCAGCTCCTCGACCGTCACCTTCACCGGGTAGAGCTGCTTGAACGCGCCCCACAGCCGGTCGAGGTCCCACTCCTCCGCGAACCCCTCGACGGTCTCCGCCTGGATGTACGCGTCGATCGTGTCGTCCATGAAGTGGCGGATCTGCTCGTGCAGGTCCTCGCCCTCCAGGACGCGGCGGCGCTCGCCGTAGATGACCTTGCGCTGCCGGTTGAGCACGTCGTCGTACTTCAGGACGTTCTTCCGCGTCTCGAAGTTCTGCTGCTCGACCTGGGACTGGGCGGAGGCGATGGCGCGCGTCACCATCTTGTTCTCGATCGGGACGTCGTCCGGGACGTTGGCCATGGCCATGACCCGCTCGACCATCTGCGCCTTGAACAGTCGCATCAGGTCGTCACCGAGCGAGAGGTAGAAGCGGGACTCGCCCGGGTCGCCCTGACGGCCGGAACGACCGCGCAGCTGGTTGTCGATACGCCGCGACTCATGGCGCTCGGTGCCCAGCACGTACAGCCCGCCGAGCTCCTTGACCTCCTCGAACTCGGCCTTCACGGCCGCCTCGGCGCGCCCCAGCGCGTCCGGCAGGGCCGCGGCCCACTCCTCGACGTGCTCGACGGGGTCCAGGCCGCGCTGACGCAGCTCCGCCTCCGCGAGATCGTCGGGGTTGCCGCCGAGCTTGATGTCCGTGCCACGGCCGGCCATGTTCGTCGCGACCGTGACGGAGCCCTTGCGGCCCGCCTGAGCGACGATGACGGCCTCACGCTCGTGCTGCTTGGCGTTGAGCACCTCGTGCTGGATGCCGCGCTTGTTGAGCTGCTGCGAGAGGTACTCGGACTTCTCGACCGACGTCGTACCGACGAGGATCGGCTGGCCCTTCTCGTGCTTCTCGGCGATGTCGTCGACGACCGCCGCGAACTTGGCGACCTCGGTGCGGTAGATCAGGTCCGACTGGTCCTTGCGGACCATCGGCCGGTTCGTCGGGATCGGCACGACGCCGAGCTTGTAGATCTGGTGGAACTCGGCGGCCTCGGTCATGGCCGTACCGGTCATTCCGGAGAGCTTGCCGTAGAGGAGGAAGAAGTTCTGCAGGGTGATCGTCGCGAGGGTCTGGTTCTCGTCCTTGATGTCCACCCCTTCCTTCGCCTCGATCGCCTGGTGCATGCCCTCGTTGTAGCGGCGGCCGGCGAGGATACGGCCGGTGTGCTCGTCGACGATCATGACTTCGCCGTCGATGACGACGTAGTCCTTGTCCTTCTTGAAGAGCTCCTTGGCCTTGATGGCGTTGTTCAGGTAGCCCACCAGCGGAGTGTTCACCGACTCGTAGAGGTTGTCGATGCCCAGCCAGTCCTCGACCTTCGAGACACCGGCCTCATGGATCGCGACGGTCCGCTTCTTCTCGTCGACCTCGTAGTCGCCGGTCTCCTCGATGCCCTTCAGCGGATTGCCCGGCTCACCCTTGGTGAGGCGCGTCACCAGCTTGGCGAAGTCGCCGTACCACTTGGTGGCCTGGTCGGCCGGACCGGAGATGATCAGCGGCGTACGGGCCTCGTCGACGAGGATCGAGTCGACCTCGTCGACGATCGCGAAGTTGTGGCCGCGCTGGACGAGCTCGTCCTTGGACCACGCCATGTTGTCGCGCAGGTAGTCGAAGCCGAACTCGTTGTTCGTTCCGTACGTGATGTCGCAGGCGTACTGCTCGCGGCGCTGCGCGGGCGTCATGTTGGCGAGGATGCAGCCGACGCTGAGGCCGAGGAACCTGTGAACCCGGCCCATCATCTCGGAGTCACGCTCCGCCAGATAGTCGTTGACCGTGATCAGGTGGACACCCTTGCCCGAGAGCGCGTTGAGATAAGCGGGCAGAGTGCCGACGAGGGTCTTGCCCTCACCGGTCTTCATCTCGGCGACGTACCCGAGGTGCAGCGCCGCGCCGCCCATCATCTGTACGTCGTAGTGGCGCTGGCCGAGCACACGCTTGGCGGCTTCGCGGACGGTCGCGAAGGCCTCGGGGAGCAGGTCGTCGAGGCTCTCGCCGTCGGCGTAGCGCTCCTTGTACTCATCCGTGAGCGCCCGCAACTCGGCGTCGGAGAGGTTGACGAAGTCCTCTTCGATGGAGTTGACCTGGTCCGCGATGCGGTGCAGTTTGCGCAGGATCTTGCCTTCGCCTGCACGCATGAGCTTGTTGAAGACGGACACTGAGGCTGGTCTCCTTGCCGGTCGGGCCTGGCACTGGGTCGTGGTGGACACTGGCGCGGGCACGGCAGGTGGACCCCACCGCAACGGCCATCGTAAGCGAGGACCCGGCCGCGCCGGGAGGTCCACCGGGACGCATGGCCGACTGCCGCGCATACGGAGAACGTACGGGAGGCGCGGAAGGTGCCGCCGATCCCGAAAAGTGTTGGCATCGAAGACGCACAGTTACCAGAATCTCGCTATGGAACCCGTCACCCTCACCACCGAGCGTCTGCGGCTGCAGCCCTTCACACCGCATGACGCCGAAGAGGTCCGCGCGGCGTGTCAGGACCCCGACATCCAGCGCTGGGTTCCCACCATCCCCGTGCCGTACGAGCAACAGCACGCGGAAGAGTTCGTCGGCCTGACCGTGCCGGACGGCTGGCGCAGCGACACGGCGTACACGTTCTCCGTACGTCCGCGAGAGGGCGGTCCGATCGTCGCCTCGGCGAGCCTCCACCATCCGCGCTCGGGCACCTGGGAGGTCGGCTTCTGGACGGCCAAGGAGCACCGGGGCTGCGGCTACGCGACCGAGACGGTCCTGGCCATGGCGCGCTGGGCCTTCACCGAGCTGGCCTGCACCCGCCTGGAGTGGCGTGCGATTGTGGGCAACACGAGCTCGCGCGCCGTCGCCGAGAAGGCGGGCTTCACGGTCGAGGGCGTCCAGCGCGCGGGCCTCCACGGCAGGGGAACCCTGCGGGACTGCTGGATCGCCTCACTGCTCCCGTCGGACCTCGGCCTGCCGTGCCCGGTCCCCTATCTCCCCGCGAAGGACTGACCCCGAGCCTCCCCGCGAAGGACTGACCCCGAGCCTCCCCGCGAAGGGCTGATCCCGAGCCTTCCCGCGGAGGACTGACCCCGCGTCCTCCGGCGAAGGAGATCTGCCTGGCTGAGCCGGCTGTCAGTACCTCCCTCTATGGTGCGGAGCATGACGACCGCACCGCCTGCCGCCGAGCTGTCCGCCGACGAAGCCCGCCGCATAGCACTACGCGCCCAGGGGTTCCTCGGCGCTCCGGACCGCCGGGGCGGCGTGCGGGGAGTGCTGCGCCATCTCGGAGCCGTCCAGCTGGACACGATCTCGGTGCTGGCGCGCTCGCACGAGCTGATTCCGTATGCCCGCCTGGGCTCGGTGGGCCGTAAGACGGTCGAGGACGCGTACTGGACCGAGGCTCATGCCTTCGAATACTGGTCGCACGCGGCGTGCATCCTCCCCGTCGAGGAATGGCCGCACTTCGCCTTCCGCCGCCGCGCCTACCGCGACCGCCCGCACTGGTACCACGACCTTCCGGACGGCGCTTACGACACGGTGATCAAGCAGCTACGGGCCGAGGGACCGCTCACCGCCACCGAGCTGGGCGGCGCGAAGAACGGCGGGGAGTGGTGGGACTGGTCGGCGGCGAAGGTCGCCGTCGAGCGGGCGCTGATGTACGGCGAGGTGGTGTGCACCGAGCGGCGCGGCTGGAAGCGGGTGTACGACCTCGCCGAGCGCGCGATCCCGGACGCGCTGCTCCATGACGACCTGGATGACAGGGAGTGCCTGCGCCGGCTGGTGCGCCTGGCCGGACAGTCCCTGGGGGTGGGCACGCGCGCGGACATCGCGGACTACCACCGCCTCAAAGGCGAGCAGTTCGACGCGGTGATCGCCGACTCCGGTCTCGTACCGGTCCATGTCCAGGGCTGGGACAAGCCCGCGTGGGCGGACCCGGAGGCACTCGCGAGCGAGCCCCGCGGCCGTCACCGTACGACGCTGCTGTCGCCGTTCGACTCGCTGATCTGGGAGCGGGCGCGCACCGAGCGGATCTTCGGATTCACGCACCGTCTGGAGGCGTACGTCCCCAAGCCGAAGCGGGTGTACGGCTACTTCGCGATGCCGCTGCTGTCGGGCGGCAAGCTGCTGGGCCGGGTCGACCCGGCGCGCGAAGGCACCACTCTGGTGGCCAAGCAGGTCTCGCTGGCCACGCCGAAAGCGGTGCTGCCCATGGCCCAGGCGCTGCTGGAGGCGGCCCAGTGGGTGGGTTGCGACTCGGTCCGTGTCGAGCGCGTCGACAGCCCCGAACTGACGGCGCCCCTGGTCGCCGCCCTCGCCTGACCAGGCTCGGTCCGCGGTCTGCCCACACTACGGGGTCGCTGCCGGCGTGCCCCCTACCGGATCTCCAGGATCTTCTCCCGCATCGCGTAGACCACCGCTTCCATCCTGGAGTGGAGCTGGAGCTTCTCCAGGATGTTGCGCACGTGGTTCTTCACCGTGTTCTCGGAGATGAACAACTCCTTGGCGATGTCACGGTTGTTCATCCCCGTCGCCACCAGCTTGAGCACCTCCAGCTCGCGGTCGGTCAGCCGGGGAGCGGGCACCAGCCGACGCTCGTCGGTGCGCTGGATCATCGACTTGAACTCGGTGAGCAGCTTCGACGCCATGGACGGGCTGATCTGCGACTGCCCGTCGGCGACCGCGCGGATCGCCGTGGCCACCTCGTCCGTGGAGATCTCCTTGAGCAGATATCCGGTGGCACCCGCCTTGATCGCGTCGTAGAGGTCCGCCTCCTCGTCGCTGATCGTCAGCATGATGATCTTCGCGCTGGGCGCCACTTCCTTGATGGAGGTGCAGGCTTCGATCCCGCCCCGCTTCGGCATCCGGACATCCATGAGCACGATGTCGGGCAGCAGATCGGCCGCCTTGTCGACCGCCTCCGCCCCGTCCCCGGCCTCACCGACGACCTGGATGTCCTCCTCCTGGGCGAGGACGATCTCCAGCCCGCGGCGGAAAAGGGCGTGATCGTCCACGACGAGCACCCGGATCGGCTCCTTGCGGGACATGCCGGTCTCCGCACCGCCCGCACCGCCCGTGACCTGGGCGTCTTCCGCGTCATGCACCGGTCCGAAGCTGTCCGCCATCGTTCCTCCCCCTGAAGGCCGTGGCCTGGTTCATCTGTGGTCTGCCAACCGCAGTCCACAGCGCACCGGTTGGCTCGGATCGCCATGATTTCATGCCCGCACGGCGGTGGCGCGGTCCCGTGGTGGCACAAGGGTGCCCCTGGGGGCGCACGGAGCACTCCAGGGGCACCAATGGAGGAGCGGGATCAGCCGCCGAGCGCTCCGCCCGCGCCGCCCGCCTCGCGCTCGGCGAGCGGGTCGGTCGTCAGGTGGATGACGCCGTAGTCATAGGCGTGCCGTCGGTAGACGACACTGGGTTCCTTCGTCTCGGAGTCGACGAACAGATAGAAGTCGTGCCCGACCAGCTCCATCTCGTAGAGCGCCTGGTCGAGCGTCATCGGGGCGGCGACGTGGGTCTTCTCGCGGACCACCAGCGGTCCTTCACCCTGCACTTCGAGCGAGCCGATCCTGGTGGTGGGAATGGAATCCGAGGCTTCCTCGGAGACAGGCTCACCGCTTCCGTTCAACTGGGCTACGCCAGGAACGACATCGGCGACCTCTGCTGCCGACAGCCGGCCGTTGCCCCTGCGGGTGTGACGCTTGTCGTGCTGCTTGCGCAGCCGAGCCTCCAGTTTCGCCGTGGCCAGGTCGAGCGCCGCGTACGGGTCCCCAGCCGCTGCTTCTGCCCGGATCACCGGGCCACGCGAAAGAAGTGTGATCTCCACGCGGTCGGAACGGTCGGCCTGCCGCGGATTGTGCTCCTTGGACACCTCGACGTCGAGGCTGATCACCTTGCCGTCGAGCTTCTGGATCTTGTCCAGCTTCAGCTTCTCGGCCACGTGCTTGCGGAACCGCTCGGGCACCTCGGTCTTGCGGCCCTTGACGACGATGTCCACGCAGAACTCCGTTCCCGGATCGCTCCGCACTCGACGCGGAGCATCTCCCTCTTGCACCAGGCCCCGGTGTGCACCGGAGCCTCGGACTTGGCGACTTTCACCTCCTCCTCCCCCAACGGCAAGATCCCCACCCCACCAACTTCGAGGTTCTGGGCTGCTTCATGAATACCTGGCCGTAACCCAATCATGCATTCGATGAAGCACGGCGTTCACCGTTTCTCACAACCGAACATAGCTCGCCCGGACGGTTGTCGGCACCCGCTACCAGCGCGTACGTCCATTCAGGGGATATCCGGTTCTTGCTACCTGCAACGTTGCTCCTACCCGGTCAGTTCCGGCCTATTTCGAACGACAGCGGGGGTGCGGCGACGACAGCGGCACTCACGCGCACGTATCCGGAACAACGCGCGGCGGTCGCGGCACGCAGTGCCCGGGCAGCCTCCACGAGCGAGGCACCCGTGGTCATCACATCGTCCACCAGCACCGCTCTACGGCCCTCCAGGAGCCGCTCGGCACCATCGGCCACCTCCAGGGCCCCCGCCATGTTCAGCAGCCTTCTCCGGGCTGTGAGGCCCGACTGGTCGGCCACCGGCCGGCACTGCCTCAGCACCGGCAGCGCCCGGGCGTACGTCCCCGTGCGCCGCAGTGCCGCGGCAGCGGCCACGGCGATACGGCGCGCCGCATCATGCCCCCGCGCCCGCACCGCCCGCCGCGCCGACGGCATGGGGATCAGCAGCAACGGCTCCGGCCCGCCCAGAGCCTGCGGCACCGCTGCCCGTACGGCCCCGGCCAGCGCCCGGCCGATCGGCCCCGCCAGTCCCAGCGCACCCCGCTCCTTGTGCGCCAGCAGCACCGCCCGTACCGCGTCCTCGTACCGGGCGGCAGCGAACACCACCGGCAGCCCCACCGGCTCGGGCCGCGGTCTCGCCCGCCCCGGCGAGGGACCGGCCAACTGCCGCGCGCACTCCGTGCACAACGGCGTACGAGGACGTCCGCAGCCCGCGCAGGCGACCGGCAGCACCAGCCCGGCGATCTCGTGCCACCACCCCTGCATGACCACCACTGTGCTCCTGCCCGAAAGGCGCGGCCACCCCTGTGGAAAACTCCCGTGAGCACCCTGTGGAAAACCCCGCCGGGACAGGCCCGTGCCCTACCCCGGGTAGACCGGCGACGAGCCCTTCTCGATCATCGTCTGCCAGTTCGCGTTGGGCACGAGTCGCACCAGCCCGTCGTCGGAGACCGCCACCAGATACTGTTCCTCGTCCTCTGTGGCGGCCACAGCCGACACCTTGTTCAGACCCGGCAGGCCACCGGCGGGCGTGAGGGAGCCGTCGGTCTGTATGTAGCGCACCTGCTGCACACCGCCGGCCTCCTTTCCGACCACGACAAGGCGGCTGGGGCCTGCCCAGGACAGGGCTGTCACCGTCTCCAGCCGGGGCGCCGCGGCCTGCAGTTCCACCACCGAGACTGCCGAGTTCCCCGTGGCGTCCGTGTGCCGCTCGATCCGGCCGATCTTCAGGGTGCTCCTGCCGTCCTTGGCGAGCAGCATCGCTATCCGCACACCATCGGCCGACACCCGCAGCGACTCGATCCGAGCGCCGTCGAGCCCGTCGACCTTGACCTCCTGCTCCTTGCCCTGGCCGTTCGCCAGGCGCAGCAGTCGCGGATGGGCCGGATTCCGGTCGGCGACCCACAGATCGTTCCGGTCCCAGCTGGGCGCCGACAGCCGGTCCGTGGCCTTCGGAGCCTGACTCTGCACGAGCGGATCGGGCAGTGTCTCGTCGGACATGATCGACGCCGTATAGAGGGACTTCCCGTCGTGCGAGACCGCCGCCGCGCGCTGCAGATTCCGGGCCACGGCAACCGTGCTCAGGCGCAGCTCACCATTGCCGAACGGCCCCGGCACCAGGGTCTTGTCGGTCTTCCTCGGCTTTGCCCCCACCACGGCCATCCGGCCGGCGCCGTCGACGAAGTAGACGTTGTCCGGGCTCGCCGTGGAACGCGACGGAGCGTACGCCTCTGCCTGATCGGAGTTGAGCACACACAGCTGAGACCCGTCGGCGCGCTGCAGCTCGACCTGCTCGACACGGGGCGACGTCAGATCACGCAGGGTGAGAAGAAGCTGTGTGGCCATCTTGTTGCACACGGTGCGCCCGACATTCGACGCCTTGTCGTTGAGGGGCACCTTCAGGGCGTTCTGATCGTCGGGGGTGAGGGACGTGATGCCCTTCTTCAGCCCCGTACCCGTGGGGAACGGGGCCTCCACCACCGGCTTCAGCCAGTCCGTCGGCCCTTCGAACAACGCCGACACCGTCTGTGAGACCGGGTCCATCCGCGTCACCGGATCCTGCCGCTGCCGGATGTACACCGGGTCGGCGACCACCGACTGCTGCCCCGACGCGAAGTAGTACTTGTTGACGGAGCTGTAGTTGCGCAGGAAGTCGCTCTCCCCGAGCACCAGGCCCTGAGGCGCCGAGTCGATGCGCCATTCCTTGCCCTTGCCCTTGCCGTCGGGCCCGCTCTGCCGCACCAGGCGCAGCGTCCCGCCGTACTGGGTGGGCACCACGGACTTGTAGGCGTGCTGGTCCACCGTGGCGATCAGCTCGCCCGACAGCGGATAGCTGCGCTTGCTGTCGCGCTCGCCCACGGCCGGCGCGCCTGGGTCCGGGGCCTCGGTCAGCACCGTGACGAGCTCTTCCGGCCGCCATTCCTTGGACGCCCGCTTCGTCAGATATTTGCGAGCCGTCGCGAAACTCGGATCATCACTGGTCATGGCCTCCAGGAAGCCGCCGACGATCTCCTCCGGGCTGGCACCGTCGCGGGGCGGGACCGCGTAGACACGCACCTGCGAGTCCGCGCCCTTGGTGGCCTTCACCTGCTCCACGTCGCCACTGTCCGGCATCGACGCACACCCGGTCAGCAGGACGGCCGCGCAGACGAGCAGCGCCCACGCCCGTATGGCGCGCCTGTGGCCGTACCGACGAGCCTCAGCGCCCACGAGTCGTGTCCTCCCGCTCCGAAACCTGTCCCGGGACGGAGCCCACCGTCCCGTCTTCACCCGCCCGCTCGCCCAGCGGACGGGCCACCACGCGGGCACCGCTGCCCGGCAGTGCTGCCGGATCCACCGCCGCCTGCGGGGCGTGCGGCGGCACCGGGGGCCGAGCCGGAACGGGCAGCCTCGACCGATCCGCGCCAGGCTGCGCCGGTACGGTCGACAGCCGCAGCGCGCTCTCGTTCGCCGCCTCGGCCGCGGCACGCTCACGGGCCCGCCGGGAGTCCTCGGGCTCCAGCGGTATCGGCGATCCGCGCAGCGGCTCGTCCGCGGTCCGCGGCAGGGTCAGCCGGAACTGCGAACCGCCGCCCGGCTCACCCCATGCCTGCAGCCAGCCGCCGTGCAGCCGCGCGTCCTCGACCGCGATGGACAGGCCGAGGCCCGTACCGCCGGTCGTACGCGCACGCGCCGGGTCGGCACGCCAGAAGCGGTTGAACACCCGGGTGGCCTCGCCGGGCTTGAGCCCCACCCCGTAGTCACGCACGGCCACGGCGACCGCGCCGCCCGCTGCCGCCAGCCGCACCACCACGTCGCGTCCCTCGCCGTGCTCCACGGCGTTGACCACCAGATTGCGCAGGACGCGCTCGATCCGCCGGGCATCGGCCTCGGCCACCACGGGCTGCTCGTCCCCGACCACCCGGATACGGGTGCCCTTGCGCTCGGCCAGCGGCTCGGCGCCGCCGATCACCCTGCGCACGACCTCACGCAGATCTATCGGCTCGGCCTCCAGCGCCGCCGCACCCGCGTCGAAGCGGCTGATCTCCAGCAGGTCGGCGAGCAGCGACTCGAAGCGGTCCAGCTGATCCCCGAGCAGCTCGGCGGAGCGCGCGGTCACCGGATCGAAGTCACTGCGCGCCTCGTGGATCACATCAGCCGCCATCCGGACGGTCGTCAGCGGCGTACGCAGTTCGTGCGAGACGTCCGAGACGAACCGGCGCTGCATCCTGGAGAGCTCCTCCAGCTGCTGGATCTTGTGCTGGAGGTTCTGCGCCATCTTGTTGAAGGCCTCGCCCAGCCTGGCGATGTCGTCCTCGCCGGTGACCTTCATGCGCTCCTGGAGCCGTCCGGCGGACAGCCGCTCGGCGATCCCCGCAGCCATCCGTACCGGTGTGACGACCTGCCGGACCACCAGCCACGCGATGGCCCCGAGCAGGACGACCACGAACAGTCCGGCCGTCGCCAGCGTCCCCTTGACCAGGCTCAGGGACTCCTCCTCCTGCGTCAGCGGGAAGAGGTAGTAGAGCTCGTAGGAGTTGCCCGCGACATCGTTGAGCCGTTTGCCGACCACCAGCCCGGCCTCCGGCTCCTTCGGAACCGAATACTTGATCTTGGCGTAGGTCTGGAACGTCCCCGTGCCCTGGGCGACCGAGCTGCGCAGAGCTTCGGGAACGCTGGTCACATCCACCTCGCCGGACGCCCGGGGAGCACGGCTCGGCCCGGCGTCCTGGGAATCAGGACTCAGCGCCACCACGTGGTACGCACCCTGGCCGCCACTGGCCAGATGCTTGACCAGCTCGGACCGCCAGTTCACGGAGCTCCGGCCGGGCCTGCCGTCCGTCGCGTCCCCGTCCTGCCCGCCGAGGGCGGACGGTCCGCTCGCGTCCTGCGCCGCCACGAATCCGCCGGCGGCCTGGCTCAGCGCCGCCTGTTCCTTGGCGTCCAGCAGACCATTGCGCACCTGGCCGATGACAACGAGCCCGAGCAGCAGCACCACACCGAGCGACATCAGCAGTGTGCCCGCGACGACCCGCAGCTGAATGTTCCGCCGCCACAGCCGGACGGCGGGCAGCAGCGGACGGCGGACCCAGCGCACGACCAGCCGGAGCACCGGCCCACCCGGTGCCCCGTCCTGCAACAGCCGTCCACCCTGGAACAGCCGGCCGGATCGCCAAGACCCACGCCCGGGCCCGGCAGCCCGCCCCGTACGGACTCCCGGCCCCCCGGGCTTCGGAGCAGTGCTGCCCACGGCCATGTCAGCTCGGTCCGGCCTTGTAACCGACACCACGGACGGTCACCACGATCTCCGGCCGCTCCGGGTCCTTCTCGACCTTGGAGCGAAGCCGCTGCACGTGCACGTTCACCAGCCGGGTGTCAGCTGCATGCCGGTACCCCCAGACCTGCTCGAGCAGCACCTCGCGGGTGAACACCTGCCACGGCTTACGGGCGAGCGCGACGAGCAGATCGAACTCGAGCGGGGTCAGCGCGATCGACTGCCCGTCCCGCTTCACGGAGTGACCGGCCACATCGATGACCAGGTCCCCGATCGCGAGCTGCTCGGGGGCCGGCTCCTCCGACCTGCGCAGCCGCGCCCGGATCCGGGCCACCAGCTCCTTCGGCTTGAACGGCTTGACGATGTAGTCATCGGCACCGGACTCCAGTCCGACCACCACATCGACGGTGTCGCTCTTGGCCGTCAGCATCACGATCGGTACACCCGACTCGGCCCTGATGAGCCGGCACACCTCGATGCCGTCACGGCCCGGCAGCATGAGATCCAGCAGCACCAGGTCCGGCTTGGCCTCCCGGAATGCGGCAAGTGCCTTGTCGCCGTCCGCTACGAACGACGGCTCGAACCCTTCACCACGCAGCACAATCCCGAGCATCTCGGCCAGTGCGGTGTCGTCGTCGACGACAAGGACGCGTCCCTTCATATTCGACATCATCCCATTAGCTAATCGTTACCTGGCGTGACCTGGCACACAGATCCACTATCGCTGCCCTCGTGACCGGGGAGATCGCCCCTTCTTCGGTGACGATCGCGGTCACGAGTTCGGGAGGCGTGACATCGAACGCAGGGTTGTACGCCTGGGTTCCCAGGGGGGCCACCGGCAGCCCGGCGGCATCGGCACCCGCCGCCGCGGCACCCAGTGCCTGCATTTCCGTCACTTCCTGCCCCGATCGCTGTTCCACCTCTATCGACGCCCCGTCCGCCGTCCGCAGATCCACCGTCGTGGTCGGCGCCACCACGATGAACGGCACATGGTGGTACTTGGCCAGCACCGCCAGCGGATAGCTCCCCACCTTGTTCGCCACAGAGCCGTCCGCCGCGATCCGGTCCGCCCCTATCAGGACCGCATCGACCTCTCCCGCCGAGAAGAGTGAGCCGGCCGCATTGTCCGTGAGCAAGGTGTAGGCCATCCCGTTTCTGGCCGCCTCGTACGCGGTGAGCCGGGCACCCTGCAGCAGCGGCCGCGTCTCGTCCACCCACAGCTTGCGCAGCCGGCCCGCCCGGTGCGCGGCGAGCGCCACCGCGAACGCCGTGCCCTCCCCGCCGGAGACCAGCCGCCCCGTGTTGCAGTGCGTCAGGATCCGATGACCGCCGCCCGGCAGCAGCTCGTCGAGCAACGCCAGTCCGTGCCTCGCCATCCGCTCACTGGCCTCGGCGTCCTCCCGGTGCAGCTCCCGTGCCGCAGCGAGCGCGGCGCCCGCCGCCTCTTGCGCGTCGGCGCCCTTGCCGACCGCCTCCTGGTAGGCGGCGGCCGCCAGCCGTACGCCGTACCCGAGATTGACCGCGGTGGGCCTCGCCTGCTCCAACAGGGACGCCGCCTCGGCGACGTCGTACCCACGCGCTGCGGCCAGCGCCACACCGTAGGCACCGGCGATCCCGAGCAGGGGCGCCCCACGCACAGCAAGAGTCCGGATCGCCCGCACCAGCCCCGGCACGTCCGTACAGACGAGTTCGGCCTCTTCGGCGGGCAGCCGGGTCTGGTCGAGCAGGACCAGCACAGGGCCTTCCGGTGGCTCGTCCCAGCACAGCGACGGCAGCCTTGGCGGCCCCTCAGCGGCCGGGGTTTGTGCGTAGTGATCAGCCATCTGCACAGTCTGCCCGTTGAGACACCGACAATGAAGGTGAGAAGGAGATCCAGGGCCCGGCCCACCAGGGAGCGGCGCGTGGCACGATGGCTGCCAGCCGTCCGCCCCGATCCGTGGACGGGCTCCGTGACCGAACCGGCCTTGCGAGCCGGCCCCGCGACCAATCCATGAGGTGGACAACCGTGAACAACACTCCGGGCTGGACCTCGCCCGGGTCCGCCCCCTCCGACGGCCAGGGCTCCGAAGCGCCCGAACCTGCTGACGCGACCGGTCCCTCCTCGAAATGGTCCAAGGAGCAGCCGCCTGTCGGCCAGTGGGCTCCGCCGGCCTCTCCGGGCGACCGCCCTGTGCCTCCGGCACCCCAGCAGGGGTGGGGCGGCGGGCCGCAGCGGGGCGGCTGGGGACAGCCGCCCGCCGCAAAGCCCGGGGTCATCCCGCTGCGCCCCCTGGGCGTCGGCGAGATCCTGGACGGCTCGGTGTCGACTCTTCGCGCGCATTGGCGCACGGTGCTGGGCATCACGATCACCGTCTCGGTCATCACCCAGATCTGCGACATCCTCGTCCAGCGCTACCTCGTCCCGCCGGTACCCGCGGTGGACCAGAACGCGAGCCCCGAGGAAACCCTCCGGCAGACAGTGGACCAGCTCAACGCGACCCTCGTCGGGCTGGCTCCCGCCATGGCGATCACCTTGATCGCCACGCTCTTCACCACCGCACTGCTCACTGTGGTGATCAGCCGCTCGGTGCTGGGGCGCCCCGTCACCCTCTCGGATGCCTGGCGCGAGGCACGGCCCAGGCTCCCGCATCTCCTCGGCCTGACCTTGCTGCTGCCGCTGATCGCCGCTGTCGTGATGACCGTGGGCATCCTTCCCGGACTGCTGCTGGGCTCCGCGCGGGGCGTCGCCCTCACCATCCTGGGCGGAATCGCCGGTGTCGTCGTCATGCTGTGGCTGATGGTCCGGTTCGCCCTCGCATCGCCCGCGCTCATGCTGGAGCGGCAGGGAGTCGTGCAGTCCATGCGCCGCTCCGCCAAGCTCGTGCGCGGAGCATGGTGGCGGATCTTCGGCGTACTGACCCTCACGCTGGTGCTGACCCTCCTCGTCTCGATGATCATCGCCATTCCGTTCACGCTGATCGCCTTCGCTGTCGACGGCGACGGCCTCAGCGGACTGCTGTCGGGCACCGCACCCGATTACGGCTGGCCCTTCCTGATCATCACCGGCATCGGCGCGGTGATCGGCTCGTCCATCACCTACCCGATCTCGGCCGGCGTCACGGTCCTCCTCTACGTGGACCAGCGCATCCGCCGCGAGGCCCTCGATCTGGAACTGGCCCGCGCCGCGGGCGTCCCCGGCTACGGCTCTGCGGCACCGGGCGACGAGGCCTCCAGGAGCTGACGCAGTGTCCATCACGGGGGGCACGACCGCGGCGCGGCTGATGGTCCGCGCGAACGACGACGTACCGGTGGACATCCCGCGCGTACCCGCCCGGGAGGCGGCGGAGCGCGAGCTGAGCAAGCCGATGTACCACGAGAACGATCCGAACCTGCTCCAGCGAGGTCTCGACCGTTTCTGGGAGTGGGTCGGAGACATCCTCGACGCCGCATCGGGCGCCGCCCCCGGCGGTCCGCTGGGACTCGTCGTCATCGTGCTGATCGTGATCGCCCTGGGCGCCGCCCTGTGGTGGCGGCTCGGCACCCCGCATCGCACTCCCACCACCGGCGACTCGCTCTTCGACGACCGCCCTCGCAGCGCCGCCGAACACCGCACGGCCGCCGAGACACACGCCGCCGCCGGTCGCTGGAACCAAGCGGTCCAGGATCGAATGCGCGCCATTGTCCGCTCCCTCGAGGAGCGGGCTCTTCTCGAGCCACGCCCAGGCCGCACCGCCGACGAGGCCGCCGCGGAAGCCGGTCGCTCCCTGCCGGGCCACGCCGACGCGCTGCGCATCGCTGCCCGCACCTTCGACGACGTCACATACGGCGGCCGCTCGGCCGACCAACAGGCGTACCTGCGCCTGAAGGACCTCGACGCCGATCTTGAGCGCGCCAGACCCCGTCTCAGCAACGCGGCCCAGGGAGCAGCCGAATGACCGGGGCCACGGCCGGCGCCGCCACCTCGGCGTCCCTCACCTCCCGTCAGATCTGGGCACGCACCCGCGGTGTACTGCTCGTTCTGGTCCTGCTCGTCGCCGCCAGCATCGCACTGGCCGCCGTACGCTCCGGGGAGCAACACGGGCGCCTCGACCCGCGCTCTGCCGACCCCTACGGCAGCCGCGCCGTAGCCGAACTCCTCAAGTCCCAGGGCGTCTCCACCCGCGTCGTCACCAGCCTCGACGAAGCCACCACCGCCGCCACGGGCCCCGACACCACGCTCCTGGTGGCCGCTCCCGACTTGCTGACAGATCCTCAACAGGATGCTCTGCGCACGGCGATGGTCCCCTCGGGCGGTCGCATGATCCTGGTCGCCCCAGGCCCGCCCTCCGTCGGCACACTCGCCCCCGGCGTACGGGCGGACAGGCCCACATCCGTCTCGGCCCGCGAACCGCGCTGCACCTTTCCTGCCGCCCAGCGCGCAGGAAGCGCCGACCTCGGTGGTGAGCGCTACGCCACCGACGACCTCCCCGACGCCGAGGCCTGCTACCCGAGCGACGGGCTCCCCAGCCTGCTCAGGATCGAGAACTCCGGCGGCGGCGACACCGTCCTGCTCGGCTCCTCCGACATCCTCCACAACGAGCGTCTCGGCAAGGAGGGCAATGCCTCGCTCGCCCTCCAACTCCTCGGCTCCCGGCCTCATCTCGTCTGGTACCTCCCCTCGCTCAGTGATGACTCCGCACCGGACAACGACACCGGTGGCGGCGAGAGCGGCTTCGCCGAACTGATCCCTTCCGGCTGGCTGTGGGGCATCCTCCAGCTCGCAGTCGCCGCCGTGCTCGCCGCTGTGTGGCGAGCCCGCCGACTGGGACCACTCGTGGCCGAACGGCTGCCTGTCGCCATCCGCGCCTCCGAGTCCGCCGAGGGCCGCGCCCGCCTCTATAGCAAGGCCAACGCCCGCGACCGCGCCGCCTCCGTACTCCGCCAGGCCGCCCGTACCCGGCTCGCCCCTCTCCTGGGCGTCGCCCCCGCGGACGCCCATTCCCCCGATGCCCTCCTCCCGGCCGTCTCCGCGCATCTCGCCGATGGAGACCGTGACCTCAGGACTCTGCTCTTCGGCCCGGCACCCGCGGACGACGCCGCTCTCATCCGCCTGGCTGACCAACTCGACGCCCTCGAAAGAGAGGTACGCACTTCATGAGCGCCCCGACCCCCGAGACCGCTGGGAACTCGGACAACGCACGCGCTTCCCTGGAGGCCCTGCGCACCGAGATCGCGAAGGCCGTGGTCGGCCAGGACTCCGCAGTCACCGGACTCGTCGTCGCCCTCCTCTGCCGTGGCCACGTTCTCCTCGAAGGAGTCCCGGGCGTCGCCAAGACGCTCCTCGTCCGTGCCCTCGCCGCGTCCCTCGAACTCGACACCAAACGCGTCCAGTTCACCCCCGACCTCATGCCCAGCGACGTCACCGGTTCGCTCGTCTACGACGCACGGACCGCCGAGTTCTCCTTCCAGCCGGGTCCCGTCTTCACTAACCTGCTCCTCGCAGACGAGATCAACAGGACGCCGCCGAAGACGCAGTCGTCGCTCCTGGAGGCAATGGAGGAACGCCAGGTCACCGTCGACGGAACTCCGCGCGCCCTCCCAGACCCGTTCCTGGTCGCAGCGACGCAGAACCCGGTCGAGTACGAAGGCACGTACCCCCTGCCCGAGGCCCAACTCGACCGCTTCCTGCTCAAGTTGACGGTCCCGCTGCCCTCACGCGACGACGAGATCAACGTCCTCGCACGGCACGCCGAGGGCTTCAACCCCCGCGACCTCCAGGCCGCCGGGATCCGCCCCGTCGCCGGCCCCGCCGACCTCGAGGCCGCCCGCGCCTCCGTCGCCAAAACCTCGGTCTCCAGCGAGATCGCGGGCTACGTCGTCGATATCTGCCGTGCCACTCGTGAATCCCCCTCGCTCACTCTCGGTGTCTCCCCCCGAGGCGCCACCGCGCTGCTCTCCACCGCCAGAGCCTGGGCCTGGCTGACGGGCCGGGACTACGTGATTCCGGACGATGTGAAGGCTCTGGCCCTTCCCACTCTCCGGCACCGCATCCAGCTCCGCCCCGAGGCCGAGATGGAAGGAGTCACCGCTGACTCCGTCATCACCGCGATCCTCGCCCATGTCCCCGTCCCCCGCTGAGGCAGTGATCTGATGGCTCTCACCGGACGAACGGCTCTCCTCGCCGCCCTGGGCTCCATCCCCGTCGGTGTCTTCGCACCGAGCTGGGCGGGGATGCTTGCCGTCAACGCACCGCTCTCAGTAGCAATTCTGTGCGACTACGCCCTGGCAGCACCAGTACGAACGCTCCAGTTCACTCGAAGCGGTGAAACAACCGTTCGACTCGGTGAGAGCGCAGAAGTTCAGCTCACCATCACCAACCCGTCCGGTCGACGGCTGCGCGCCCGCCTCCGGGACGCCTGGCCGCCCAGCAGCTGGGTCCCGGGCACGGAGCAGGCCGCCTCGCGCCACACCGTGACCGTGCCCGCCGGCGAGCGCCGCCGCATTTCCACGATCCTGCGACCCACCCGCCGCGGGGACCGCCACGCGGAACGCGTCACCGTCAGGTCGTACGGCCCGCTCGGCCTGGCCGCACGCCAGGGGAACCACCACGTGCCCTGGACGGTGCGCGTCCTGCCGCCCTTCACCAGCCGCAAGCACCTCCCCTCCCGGCTTGCCCGGCTACGCGAACTCGACGGCCGTACCAGCGTGCTCACTCGCGGCGAGGGGACCGAGTTCGACAGCCTCCGCGACTATGTGCCGGGCGACGACACCCGTTCCATCGACTGGCGCGCGACCGCTCGTCAGACAACCGTGGCAGTGCGCACCTGGCGCCCCGAGCGGGACCGTCACATCCTCGTCGTGCTGGACACAGGCCGCACATCGGCCGGCCGCGTCGGCGACGTCCCGCGGTTGGATGCCGCCATGGACGCCACGCTCCTCCTCATCGCGCTCGCCACTCGCGCAGGTGACCGCGTGGACCTCCTCGCGTACGACCGCCGCACCCGAGCCCAGGTCCAGGGCCGATCGGCAGGGGACGTACTACCCGCAATGGTCGACGCGCTCGCCCCGCTCGAACCGGAACTGGTGGAGACGGACGCCCGCGGCCTCAGCGCCGCCGCGCTCAAGCACGCACCGCGTCGCTCCCTGATCGTCCTGCTGACCAGCCTGGACGCCGCTCCGATCGAGGAGGGCCTGCTACCCGTCCTCCCACAGCTCACTCAGCGCCACACGGTGCTGGTCGCCTCTGTGGCCGACCCTCACATCGAAAAGATGGCCGGCGGTCGCGGCGCCTTGGACGCGGTGTACGACGCCGCTGCCGGCATCCAGGCGCAGACCCAGCGCCGCCGCTCGGCCGAACAACTTCAGCGCCACGGTGTGACCGTTGTCGACGCCACTCCGGAGAATCTCGCGCCGTCCGTGGCCGACGCCTATCTGGCGCTGAAGGCCGCGGGACGTCTGTAGGACAGCTCGTCGTCTCGAGCGAGCTCAAGCGGAGGAGGTTCGCTCTGAGAGGGAAGGGCCCAGAACGCAGAAAAGCCCCGGGCTACAAGGCCCGGGGCTTTCCCCAAAGATTGTTCGGCGGCGTCCTACTCTCCCACAGGGTCCCCCCTGCAGTACC
>NZ_JBWKDT010000013.1:116952-191339 GCF_056435785.1 Streptomyces sp. NPDC043870 | reverse complement strand
CCCGGTGTCCGCGACGGCGCGGTGGTGGTGGCCGAGCGGGCCGATGGGCAGAGCAAGCACCTGGTGGCCTTCTACACCGCCCCAAAGCCCCTCGATACCGGTGCTCTGCTCAAACAGCTGGGCGCCTCGCTGCCCGCCTACATGGTGCCCTCCGCCTTCCACTGGCAGCAGGCCCTGCCACTGACCCCCAACAGCAAGACCGACAAAAAGGCACTGACGGTGCTCGCGGACCTTGCCGAACTCGACGCCGCCGCCGACACCCCCGCAGACGATGCGCCCGTCACCCCGGCCGAAAAGCGCCTGGCCGCAGCCTGGGCAACCGTCCTCGGTATCCCCGAGGAGCGGATCGGACGCAGCGACCACTTCTTCGACCGCGGCGGCACGTCCCTGTCCGCGGTGAAACTCGCCATCGCCCTCGACCGCCAGGTCTCCCTCAAGGACGTCACCCGCCACCCCCACCTCGCCGACCTCGCCGCCCTCCTCGACGGCAGCGGCCCGGAGCGCTCCCACCAGGCAGCTTCGACCGGGCTGCTCGAACCGCTGTCGGAGCCGGACGGCGACCGGGCCGCTGCCCTGATCTGCTTCCCGTACGCCGGCGGCAACGCGGTGAACTTCCGGCCGATGGCCAGGGCGCTCGCGCCCGACGGGCCTGCCGTGTACGCCGTCGAGCTGCCCGGTCACGACATGGCCGCCGGGGCCGCCGAGTGCGAGCCGTTCGCGCCGATGGCGCAGGTGGTCGAGCAGGTGGTCGAGCAGGTCGTCGCCGAGATCACGGGCCGTGGCCCGACCGAGGTCCTGCTGTGGGGCCACTCCTCGGGCACCGCGTTCGCCGTGGAGACGGCCAGGAGACTGCAGGAGCGCGGGGTGCACGTCCAGCGGGTGTTCCTCGGCGCGCAGCTGCTCGGTGACGCCACCGACCGGCGGGCCGCCATCACCGAGCTGACCGGACGGAGCGACGCCGAGATCGCGGCGGGGCTGAGCACGGACCGCGGCTACACCGAGCTCGGTGAGCTGGACGCGCGGCACGCCGAGCATGTCGGCGCCGCGTACCGGCACGACTGCGTGTCCGCACACCGCTATTTCGCCGACGCCCTGGACGATCCGCCGGCGGTGAAACTGTCCGCGCCGGTCACCGTGGTCGTCGCCGCCGACGACCCGTACACGGCGGAGTTTCCACGCCGGCAGCACGACTGGCAGCTGCTGGCCGACCACGTCGACCTGTACGAACTCGCCGACGGCGGCCACTACTTCTTGCGTACCCGTCCGAACGAGGCAGCACAAGCCGTGCTGCGTACCGCCGAATTGCCGGCTTCCTCCTGAGCCGCGAACCGAAAGGAACAACGAGATGTCGTCCTCATCCCCGGCTTCACTGCTCGATGTGGACTCGCAACCAGGCAAACCCGCGATGCTGCGGGTCGAGGCCACCGGCGAGGCGACGAGCTGGGCGGCAGAGCAGCGGGACGCGCTGCGCGCCGTCGTCGCCGAGCACGGTTCGGTCCTGGTCCGCGGCCTCGGGCTGCGCGACGCGGCCGAGACCGGTGCCGTATTTCAGCGGCTGGCCACCGGTCTGATGGCCGAGAAGGAGGCGTTCGCGCCCCGCGAGACCTACTCCGACGGGGTGTACTCCTCGTCGAAGTGGCCCCAGAACCAGCCGATGTGCATGCACCACGAGCTGAGCTACACGCTCGAGTTCCCCGGTCTGATGATGTTCGCCTGCCTCAGCGCGCCCACCGAGGGCGGGGCGACCGCGGTGGCCGATGCGCCGACCGTGCTGGAGGCGCTGCCGTCCGAGCTGGTCGAGCGGTTCGAGCGGGAGGGCTGGCTGCTCACCCGCAGCTACAACGACGAGATCGGGGCGTCCTACGCCGAGGCGTTCGGCACCGAGGACCGTGGCGCCGTCGAGAGCTACTGCCGCGCCAATGGCATCGAGTTCGAGTGGCAGCCCGACGGGGGACTGCGGACCCGCCAGCGCCGCAGCGCCGTGGTGCGGCACCCGGTCTCCGGGCGGCGCTGCTGGTTCAACCAGGTCGCGTTCCTCAACGAGTGGACGATGGCTCCCGAGGTCCGCGAGTACCTGGTGGACGTCTACGGCGCCGACGGGCTGCCGTTCAACACCCGCTTCGGAGGCGGCGACCCGATCGGCGAGAGCGTCGTACAGCTGCTCAACGAGGTCTACGACGCCCACACCGCACGCGAGCCGTGGCAGGCCGGCGACCTGCTGCTGGTCGACAACGTGAGCACCGCGCACAGCAGGGAGCCCTACGAGGGACCGCGCGAGGTCCTCGTCGCGATGGCCGACGCGGTGCGCCTGGCCGACTGTTCGCCGACCGTCCAGGTGACTGTGGGGTGACCACCATGCGTTTCACGGCAATCGAGTCCGCAGCACAGTCCGCGTTGGAATCCGCACTGGAATCCGCGGCACTGGAATCCGCGGCACTGGAATCCGCGGCGTTGGAATCCACCGCACTGGAATCCACACCACTGGAATCCTCACTGGAGTCAGCAATGTCCGATCCGCTCACCGTGCCACCGTTCGCGGTGATCTCCGGTGCCCAGGTCCAGCAGGTGCTGCAAGGGCGCGAGAAACAGATCGTGGAACTGGTCGAGTCGACGTACCGGCTGCACGGCGCCGGTGCATCGGTCAACCCTCCGTCGTATTTCCTGCGTTTCCCCGACCGTGCGTCCTCCCGGATCATCGCGCTGCCGGCCTCGATCGGCGGGCAGGTGCGGGTGGACGGCCTCAAATGGATCTCCAGCTTCCCGCAGAACGTGGCGTCCGGTATCCCCAGGGCCTCGGCCGTGCTGATCCTCAACGACCACGACACCGGCTACCCGTTCGCCTGCCTGGAGAGCTCCATCATCAGCGCCACCAGGACGGCTGCTTCGGCGGCACTGGCGGCGGACTGGCTCAGCCGCAGCCGGCGTCGCCCGACGCGCGTCGGGTTCTTCGGGGCGGGCCTGATCGCCCGCTACATCCACACCTTCCTGGCCGGCACCGGCTGGTCGTTCGACGAGATCGGCGTCCACGACGTGTCCGCCGACAGCGCGGCCGGCTTCCGCTGCTATCTGGAGCAGTCGGGCACAGCCGGCCGGATCAGCGTGCACGACAGCGCCGAGGAGCTGATCCGCTTCAGCGACCTGGTGGTCTTCGCCACCGTCGCCGGCAAACCGCATGTCAGCGATCTGTCGTGGTTCGCGCACAATCCGCTGGTGCTGCACGTGTCGCTGCGCGACCTCGCACCGGAGATCGTGCTCGCCTCGGCCAACATCGTCGACGACATCGAGCACTGTCTGAAGGCCGACACCTCGCCCCATCTGGCCGAGCAGCTCACGGGAAACCGGAACTTCCTGCACGGCACGCTGGACGACGTGATCGCCGGGCGGGTGACACCTCCGGCGGACCGGCCACTGGTCTTCTCGCCCTTCGGCCTCGGAGTGCTCGACCTCGCGGTAGGCAAGTACGTCTACGACGAAGTTGCCCGGGCCGGAGAACTGCACGTCATCGAGGACTTCTTCCACGAACTGCGCCGGTACGGATGAGCGGCCGCGAGCACGGCCGGCCGAGCATTTCCGACCGACGGACAAGGAGGTTCACACAGGACTGATCCCAGGAGAGATCACCGGTCAAGTTGCCGCAGGTAAGCGCGCACGAAACCGCGGCCACTGACGCAGGGCTCGCCGTCCGGCCCGGTTGGACCCGAGGTCCCGCGCGAAAGAGCGGGAAATCCGCCAGCGACCAGATGGAGTTCCGAAGAGGCCCTGCAGCAGATGAGGAGGCCATCGTGCCAGTAATTTCCGTTCCCTACGCCTTCAATGAAGAGCAGCTCTACATCGACCTCCGGTCGATCTTCGGGCATTCGCTCTTCCTGAAGTGCGAGGGCTTCAACTTTGCCGGCTCGATCAAGCTGAAGGCCGCGATCGAGATGGTGGAGAGCGCCGAGCGGGACGGAGTCCTGACTCCGAACTCGATCCTGGTCGAGTCCTCGTCCGGAAACCTGGGCGTGGCGCTGAGCATGATCGCGGCGAGCAAGGGTTACCGGTTCCTGTGTGTGACGGACTCCCGCTGCAACCTGTCGACCAGGTTGATGATGGAGGCGTTGGGCAGCCAGGTGCACGTCATAGCCGGGCACGAGGCCAACGGCAGTTTCCTCGGCGCACGACTCGACTACATCCGCGCGCTGTGCGCCTCCGACGACCGGTACGTGTGGCTCAGTCAGTACACCAATCCGAGCAACTGGAGGGCCCACTACCGCAAGACCGCGCCGGAGATAGCCCGCCAGTTCCCGGGTCTGGACGTGCTGTTCGTCGGGGCCGGCACCACCGGCACCCTGATGGGCTGCGCGCGGTTCTTCCGCGAGTGGCACCGGCCGGTGCGGATCGTCGCCATGGACAGCGTCGGCTCGGTGAGCTTCGGCGGCGCGCCGGGCCGCCGGATGATTCCCGGCCTCGGCATGAGCATCCGTCCGCCGCTGCTCGACGAGTCCTACGTGGACGAGGTGGTACGCGTCGAGGAGGCGGACACCATCCGTGCCTGCCATCGTCTGGCCAGACGCGGTTTCGTGTTCGGCGGATCCACCGGCACGGTGGTCAGCGGCGCGATGCGCTGGCTGGACCAGCACGACGAGCGTGAACTCACCGCGGTGGCCATCGCTCCGGACCTCGGCGAGCGCTACCTCGACACCATCTACCAGACCAACTGGCTGAAGGATCTCTACGGCGAGGACGTACTCGACGCCGACGAGCTGACCGGTCCCCGGGGAACCTGACCCACGCCGCCGACTCGGCCACCGGGACCGGCGGCCGGGTCGGTGGACGTTCAGGGCCCCGTTGATCACGGAGCGGGCTCGCACGTGACGTCGGTCGTGGCGCACACGTCAGGAGGTCGGTACGGCACACCCCGCTCGGACCCTGAGAGATGATCGGGTGAGATCAGGTGTTCGATCGGTGGGAGCAGGCATGGACGTGGCGAAGAGCAGGGGTCGGGTCCTGTACGTGACCGACCTGGCCTATCAGGCGCGCGGGCGGCGGTACTGCGACGAGGACATCCAGCTGGCCTCGCGGCTGCGCGAGCACGTCCCGCTCGCCCTGTGCCATCCACGGGACGCCGAGACGCTCATGGGCGCGTTCGACCTGGTCGTCGTCCGCAACAGCGGGCCCGTCATGCACTACCAGGACGCGTACGACGCGTTCCGGGAGCGGGCGCTCGCGGAGGGCGTGCGGGTCTACAACCCGCTGACCGGCAAGGGAGACATGGCCGGCAAGGGTTATCTGCCGGCCCTGTCCGCGGCCGGGTACCCGGTGATCCCGACCGTCGACCGGGAGGCGGATCGCGGACGGCTGCCGGACACCGACGAGTACGTCGTCAAGCCCGTGCTCGGGGCGGATTCGGAGGGACTCGTCTTCGTGAGCCGGGACGAGCTGGCCGGGGTGGAGTTCGGCGAGATCCTCGTACAGCCGCGGGTGCGGTTCCGCTACGAGGTGTCGTTCTACTTCATCGACCGCGCCTTCCAGTACGCGCTCTACGCGCCCCGGCCCGAGCGCCGCTGGGAGCTGGAGCGGTACGAGGCGAGCGCGGCGGACCTGGACTTCGCGCGGGCCTTCGTCGAGTGGAACGGTCTGCAGTACGGGATCCAGCGGGTGGACGCGTGCCGGGACGAGGACGGGCGGCTGCTGCTGGTCGAGCTGGAGGATCTGAATCCGTATCTGTCGCTGGATCTGGTCGACACGGAGACCCGTGAAGGATTCGTGCAGACGTTCGTGACTCGGTGCGGTCAGCAATGGGCTGAGGTGGTATCGGCCCACGTGGGCAGGGGTGTTGGGGACGATGAAGACCCTTGATCGGATCTCCTGATGTGTGCAAAGGTTCGAACGCGCCCGCATCGGAGAGCACGGTGACCAACACCGAAGGGACGTCGGGGTCTTCATGCGCAAGTCCTTACCTGTGGAGGACGGCACCACCGAGCCACAAGCTCGCCCTCCTCGCAGATTCGCGGGAATGGGGCCGTTCACCCTCATATGGAGCGGCCAGGTCGTATCCCTGGTCGGCAACTCCGTACTCCGCTTCACCTTCATCATCGAGGCCTGGTCGACGAACGAACGGGCGACGGCGGTCACCGTCCTCTCCTTGTGCGCGCTCCTGCCGCAGGTGCTCTTCAGTCCCTTCGCCGGGGCGATCATCGACCGCTGCAGCAGACGGGCCGCGCTCCAACTGGCCGATCTGAGCGGCCTCGCCGTCGTCGGCGCGCTGACCGCGCTGCACTTCCTCGACGGCCTGCGGACCTGGGAGATCTATCCGGCCGTCGCCCTCCTCGGGGTGTCCGCGGCCTTCCAGTTCCCCGCCATGGCCGCGGCTGTGCCCCAACTCGTCAGAAGGGACCAGCTGCAGCGCGCCAACGGCATGCTGGCCAGCGCCAAGAGCACCGCCGAGGTCGGCGGACCGGCGCTCGGCGGAGTGCTGGTCGCCTTCTCCGGGCTCGGCTTCATCCTCTGGGCCGATCTGCTGAGCTTCGCCTTCGCGCTGGTCGCCATCCGTCTGGTGCGGCTGACCGCGGAGCGGCCGGAACCCGCGGCGCCGGGGAAGGCGCGGCCGAAACTGCGCCGCGAGGCGGTCGCCGGACTGCGCCATCTGTTCCGCTATCCCAGCCTGCGCGATCTGATCCTCAACTTCTGTGCCGTGAACCTCGTGATGGTGTTCGGCTTCGCCGCCGTCCAGCCGATGGTGCTGGCACGGACCGGCAACGACCCGGCCGCGCTGGCCGCCGTGAACACCGCCATCGGAATCGGCGGGGTCGCGGGCGGGCTGCTGATGGCGGCGTGGGGCGGGCCCAGGAACCGGGGCCGCGGAATGATGTTCGGGATCATCGGCATGTGCCTGTCGGCGCAGGTGGCGATGGCGGTGTCGGACACCGTGATCGGCTGGTGCGCGGCCATTCTCGTCGGAGCCCTGATCATGCCGCTGGTCAACGGCTCCATGCAGGCGATCGTGCAGACCAAGGTCGAGCAGGAGTGGCACGGGCGGGTCTTCGGCGCGGTGATGTTCCTGTCGCAGATCTCGGTGCCCGTGGCCACGGCCGTGTCCGGGCCGCTGGCCGACGCGGTCTTCGAACCGCAAGCGGCCGCCGGGACAGGGGTGTTCACGGTGCTCGGGCCGCTGGTGGGGGACGAACCGGGCAGCGGGATGGCCGGAATGCTGTTCCTGGCCGGTGTGTGCGGTATCGCCGTGGCGCTGTGGGGCCTGGCCCGGCGCACGATCCGGGACATCGACGTACTGCTCCCGGACCTGGATCCCAAGGCTCAGGGCCCGGCGTCGGGGGACGCCCGCTGAACAGCGAAGGTGTGGAGGTGGGGATGGAGCGCGTGCACGAGCTCTTCGAGGAGCAGGCGGCGCGGGGGCCGGAACGTACGGCTCTGGTTTTCGGTGAGGAACGGACCGGCTACGGCGAACTCGACGCGCGGGCCGGCCGGATGGCGGCACGGCTCGCCGGGCACGGGGTGGGCCCCGGGTCGCTGGTCGGCGTGCGGCTGGAGCGGGGCACCGAGATGGTCGTGGCGCTGCTCGGGGTGCTGAAGGCCGGGGCCGGGTACGTGATGCTCGACCCGGAGTTCCCCGAGGAGCGGCTGCGTGCCATGGCGGCGGACGCCGGGGTCGACGTGATCGTGGGGCCGGACGGAATCTCCGGCGAGGGCGCCGGGATCCCCGATGAGGGCGCCGGGGTCCGTGGTGGCGACGGAGGTGGCTCCGACGATGTCGCCTGCGTCATGTTCACCTCCGGGTCCACCGGGCGGCCCAAGGGCATCGTCGCCCCGCACCGGGCCGTCGCCGAAACCCTGACCGGCCAGGATTTCGCCGCCTTCGGGCCCGGCTCGGTCTGGCTGCAGTGCGCGCCGGTCTCCTGGGACGCCTTCGCGCTGGAGCTGTGGGGGCCGCTGCTGAACGGCGGTACGTGTGTGCTGCACCCGGGGCAGCGGCCCGACCCGGTCGTCATGGCCCGGCTCGTCGCCGAGCACGGCATCACCTCCCTGTATCTGTCCGGCAGCCTCTTCAATGTGATCGTCGACGAGTACCCGAAGGCGCTGGCCGGGGTGCGCGAGGTGATCGTCGGGGGCGAGGCGCTGTCGCCCGCGCATGTGGCCCGGGCGATGGACCTGTGGCCGGAGCTCCGGCTCAGCAACGGATACGGGCCCGTGGAAGGCATGGTCTTCCTCACCGTCCACCGGATCACCGCCGAGGACGCCCGGGCGGCGGCGGTGCCGATCGGGCGGCCGCTCGCGGGCAAGCGGATCCACGTCCTCGACGAGCGGCTGCGGCCGGTGCCGGACGGGGTGACCGGCGAGCTGTACGCCGCCGGGGCCGGGCTCGCGCACGGGTACGCGGGGCGGCCCGGGCTGACGGGCGAACGGTTCGTGGCCGATCCGTACGGTGCCGCGCCGGGCGGGCGGATGTACCGCACCGGGGATCTGGTGCGGCGCCGCGCCGACGGGGTGCTGGAGTTCGTGGGGCGGGCGGACGCACAGGTGAAGATCCGCGGCTTCCGGGTCGAGCCGGGCGAGGTCGAGGCGGTGCTGGCGCGCCATCCGGGCGTGGCACGGGTTGCTGTCGTCGCACGCGAGGACGGCGGCGAGAAGCGGCTGGTGGCGTACGCGGTGCCGCGCGGGGACGGGGCGCGGCCGGAAGCGGCCGGCCTGCGGGAGCACGCCAAGGGCCTGCTGCCCGACTTCATGGTGCCGGGCGCCTTCGTGCTGCTCGACGCGCTGCCGCTGCTGGCGAACGGCAAGCTGGACCGGCGCGCGCTGCCGGAGCCCGGGCCCGTGGTCGGTACGGCCGTGGACGGCGGGGCCTCGGTGGCGTCGAGCGAGACGGAGAAGGCCCTGTGCGGGCTGTTCTCCGAGGTGCTCGGGGTGCCGTCGGTCGGCCCCGACGACGACTTCTTCGCGCTGGGCGGGCACTCACTGCTCGTGGCGCGGCTGCTGGGGCGGATCCGGACGGCGCTGGGCGCCGAGGTCGGCGTACGGACGCTGTTCGAGTCACCGACGCCCGGGCGGCTCGCACCGCACATCGAGGGCGCGGCGGTCGCGGCCGCCGCGGAACCGCTCGGCGGGAGCGCACCGGGCGGCACGGACGCGCCGTCCGTGTCGTACGCGCAGCGGCGGCTCTGGTTCATGGACCGGATCGACGCCGGGGTCGCGTACAACATGCCGATGCTGGTGCGGCTGCGCGGGACGGTCGACGCGGAGGCGCTGGGCACCGCGCTCCGCGAGGTCGTGGCGCGGCACGAGGCGCTGCGGACCGTGTTCGAGGAGGTGGACGGGGAGCCGGTGGCCCGCGTGCGGGACGCGGCGGAGGCGGAACCGCTGCTGCGCCGGGTGACCGTGGACGCCGGCGAACTGGAGGCGCGCATCGCGCAGGCGGCGCGCCACCGGTTCGATCTGGCCTCCGAACTGCCGGTGCACGGTGTCCTGTTCGGTGTACGGGGACGCCCCGACGAGCATGCGCTGCTGCTGGTCATGCATCACATCGCGACGGACGGGTGGTCGCTGCCGCCGCTGTTCCGCGATCTGTCGCGGGCGTACGCGGGTGTGGCGGCCGCCCCTCTCACCGTGCGGTACGCGGACTTCGCGCGCCGTCAGCACGAGCGGCTGGCGGGTGGCCTCGCGGAGCGGCAGCTCGCCTACTGGCGCGGCGTATTGGCGCATGCGCCGGACGGGCCGCGGCTGCCCGCGCCCGATGCTGCGGCGGGCCACGCCCACGATCCCGGTCGCGGTCCCGATCACGCGGAGACGGTCGTACGGCGTCTCGACGCCGCCCGCCACGCCCGGCTGGTCGAGCTGGGCCGCGAGCACGGGGCGACGCTGTTCATGGTGCTCCACGCGGCTCTTGCCGCCGTCCTCGCCCGGGCGGGCGCGGGCGAGGAGACGTCGGTGGCCGCGCCGGTCGCCGGGCGCGGCACGGACGGGACCGTCGACGACGTCGTCGGCTTCTTCGTCAACATGGTCGTCCTGCGGACGGACGCCTCGGGCGACCCGACGGTACGGGAGCTGGTGCAGCGCGTGCGGGACGTGGACCTCGCGGCGTACGCCCATCAGGACGTGCCGTTCGAGCAGGTCGTGAACGATCTCAATCCAAGACGCCGACCGGGCCGGCATCCGTTCACGGACGTCGTCCTGGCCCTGCAGAACAACGCCCGCGCGGAGGTCACGCTGCCGGGTGCGGACGCCCGGGTCGAGGTCGTCCGTACCGGCGCGGCCCGCTTCGACCTGCTGGTCGACGTGACCGACGACTACGGCCCGGGCGGCACGCCGGAGGGCATCGCCGTGACCCTGGAGTACCGGACGCGCGCGGTGGACACCCCGTTCACGCAGTGGCTCGCGGACGCGCTCGTCCAGGCGCTGCGAGCGGCGGCGGACAACCCGGAGCTGCGGCTGTCCGAGCTCGGCCTCAGCGAGCCGCCACGGCGCGCGACACCGCCGGCCACCGGGCCGGCCGGCGCCGACGACACGGCCCGTAGCGCCGCTCCCGGAACCGGCCGGTCCGGACCGGCAGAACCCACCGAGCCCGCCGAACCCACCGAGCCCGCCGAACCCGCCGCGGGCATGCAGCAGCTCGTCGCGGGCGTCTGGGCCGATGTCCTCGGCGTGGAACGCGTCGGCGCGCAGGACGACTTCTTCATGCTCGGCGGGAACTCGCTGCGCGCCGTGCGGGTCGCGTCGCGGCTCACGGAGCGCACGGGGCGGGGCGTGACGGTGGCGACGGTGTTCGCGGCGCCCACCGTGGCCGGGCTGGCGGCGGCGATCGAGCAGGCGCCCCCCGAGAGCACGGGGCCGATCATGCGCCGTCCCCGTGTTCCGCGGGCGCGGGGAGAGGAGGCTCCGGCATGGAGCTGAGTGTGATGTTCTTCGGGGCTGACGGGGCTGACGGGACTGCTGACGCCGGTGGAGCCGGTGGAGCCGGTGGAGCCGGTGGAGCCGGTGGAGCCGGTGGAGCCGGTGGAGCCGGTGGAGCCGGTGGAGCCGGTGGAGCCGGTGGATCGGGCGGGGCGGGCGGCGCCGGGGTCCGGCATGTGGAGAAGTACGAGGAGCTGCTGGAGATCGCCCGGGTCGCCGACCGGCTCGGGTTCCACGCGATCTGGACACCCGAGCGGCACTTCCAGCAGGTGGGCCAGATGTTCCCCAGTCCGCCCGTGCTCAGCGCGGCACTCGCCGTCGCGACCGAGCGGATCGGGATACGGGCCGGGAGCGTCGTCCTGCCACTGCACCACCCGCTGCGCGTGGTCGAGGACTGGGCGGTCGTCGACAATCTGTCGCACGGCCGCGTCGGGCTCTCCGTCGCCACCGGCTGGCACTCCGCGGACTTCGTCCTGGCCCCCGGCGCCTACGCCGACCGCCGTGAGCGGACCGTGCGCGACATTCCCCTGCTGCGCCGCCTCTGGGCGGGCGAGGCGGCCGAGTTCCCCGACGGCACGGGCGAGTCGATCGCGGTGCGCCCACAGCCCCGGCCGGTGCAGGAGACCCTGCCGCTGTGGATGACCACGTCCGGCAACCCGGAGACGTGGGAGACCGCGGGCCGGCTGCGCACCGGCGTGCTCGGGGCGACCGTCGGACAGAGCAGCGACGAGCTCGCCGAGAAGATCCGCCGGTACCGGGACGCCTGCGCCGCCGCACCCGAGCAGGGCGGGACGGGACCGCACGGACGGGTCACGCTCATGGCGCACACCTACGTCGGCGCCGACGACGAAGAGGTACGGCGGCTGGCCGCGGCGCCGCTGAAGGCGTACCTGAAGTCGTATGTGCGCCAGACGACGGCCAACCGCACCGCCGACCGCCGCACCGCGGAACTCACCGAGGCACAGACCGGCATGCTCGCCGACTTCGCCTTCGAGCGCTATCTGACCTGGGGCAGCCTGCTGGGCTCGCCGGAGACCTGCCGCAAGATGCTCGCCGGTCTGCGGGAGCTGGGCTGCGACGAGGTCGCCTGCTTCGTCGACTTCGGCCTCGGCCGGGACGCCGTGCTCGCCGGGCTGCACCGGCTGGCCGCACTCCGAAAGGACTTCTGAGAGCTGATGAGTACGGGGGAAGGGCGGCAGCCGTCGCCGGTCGAGCGGTTCAGCGCACTCAGCGGTGAGCAGCGGATACGGCTCATGCGCCGGCTGGTCGAGGCCGGGCGGGCGGGGTCCGTACCCGCCGTCGTACCGCCGCGCGACGACGAGGGGCCGGTGCGGCTGGGCCCTGCGCAGGAGGACCTGTGGGTGTACGACTCGCTGTATCCGGGCACTCCGGCGCTCAATCTATGCTCGGCGTACCACTTCGACGGGCCGGTCGATCCGGCCCACCTGGAGGCCGCGCTCACGCTGCTCCAGGAGCAGCACGATGTGCTCAGGAGCCGGATCAGCGGTACGGCCGGTGATCTGAGCGTCGGCTTCCCGCCGGCGCCGCCGTTCGTGCTGGAGCGCTTCGAGCTCGCGGACCCGGCCGGGCTCGCGGAGGTCTTCGAGGAGTTCCGGCGCCGGCCGTTCGACCTGGCGCAGGACCGCCTGATCAGGGGCGGGTTCGTCCGGGTCGGCGGCAACCGGTCCACACTGATGCTGAGCCTGCACCACATCATCACCGACTGGTGGTCCTTCGACGTGCTCCAGGCGGAGTTCGCGGAGGCCTACCGGTCGGTGCGGGACGGCACCGCGCCGCGGCTCGCCCGGCCCCGTGTCCAGTACGCCGATTTCGCCTCCTGGCAGCACGAGCTGGAGGCGGCCGGCGTGTTCGAGGCGCGGCTCGGCTTCTGGCGCCGCCATCTGGCGGATCCCCCGGGGCCGCTGGTGGTGCCGGGCGCGCCGGTGGGCAGCCGGCGGGAGGAGGGCGGTATCGCACAGATCCCCTTCCGGATCGACGCGGCGACCGCCGACGCGGTGCGGGCCCTCGCCCGTGAGCGCGGGGCGACCGTGTACGTGGTGCTGATGGCCGCGTTCGCGGTGCTCGCGCACCGGCTGACCGGTGCCGACGACCTCGTGCTGGGGACACCGACGGCGAACCGTGCCGCTAAGGGCCTCGACCGGGTCATCGGATACGTCATGAACGCCGTGCCCACGCGCTGGCGGATCGGCCCGGACGACTCCTTCGCGGATGTGCTCGGCCGGTTCGGCGCGGTCTTCCCCGAGCTGATGGCGAACGCCGATGTGCCGGTCGGGCGGATCGTGTCGGCGGTCGCGCCGGAGCGCAGCAGCGGGCATTCTCCGCTGTTCCAGTGGGTGTTCATGTACCTGGCGCAGCAGCGGAGCGTGGAGAACCTGCGGAGCCTGCGGGAGTTCGCGGAGCCGGAGCGCATCCACACGGGCGGTGAGCACGACTTCGTGGGCATCGTCCGGGACAGCGACGACGGCATGACCGGAAGCTTCGAGGTACGGACCGACCGCTACGACCCGGACGCCGTGCGGCACTGGGCGGACAGCTACGCCGTACTGCTGCGGCGGCTCATGGCGGCGCCGGACGCCCTGCTGCGTGGCCACGACCTGCTGCCGGAGAACGAACGGCTGTCCGTCGGCGCGGGAGGCTGTCCGTCGGCGGAGACACTGCCCGGGCTGGTCGCCCGGCAGGCGGCCCGCATTCCGGATGCCGTCGCGCTCGAAGGGCCCGGACTCAGCCTCACCTACGGCGCGTTGCACGACCGCGTCGAACGCCTCGCGGCCCGGCTGGCCGGGCACGGGGCCGGGCCGGAGCGCATCGTGGCGCTGGCCCTGGGGCGCAGCCCGGAGATGGTGGTGGCCGCGCTGGCCGTGCAGCGCGCGGGCGCCGCGTATCTGCCGGTCGATCCCGCCTACCCGGCCGACCATGTCCGCCGCACCCTCCAGGACGCGGCGCCGGCTCTGCTGGTCACCGGGGCGGACGTGGAACTGCCGCCCGTCGGCGACATTCCGCGGCTGGTGCTGGACGCGCACGCGTACGGGGACGAGCCGCTGCCCGGCGCGCCGGGACCGGTCGAGCCGGCGCGCGCCGCGTACGTCATTCACACCTCCGGCTCCACCGGGCGCCCCAAGGGCGTCGTGGTCACCCACTCCGGTATCGCGGCGTTCGCCCACAGCCTGGTGGACCGTTTCGAGCTGGGCCAGGACGACCGGATCGTGCAGCTCGGCTCCCCCGCGTTCGACATTTCCGTGGCCGAGATGTGCCTCGCCTTCGGCTCGGGCGGCGCGCTGGTCGTACCGTCCGCGGGACCGCTCGCCGGGCAGGCCCTCGCGGACGTTCTCGACCGGGAGCGCATCACGTTCACGATGCTGACGCCGTCCGTGCTCGCGAGCGTCCCGCCGGGGGCGTACCCGGCGCTGCGCGGGGTGTGCGTCGGTGCGGAGGCCTGCCCGCCGGAGCTGGTCACGGTGTGGGCGGCACAAGGGCGGAGCTTCCACAACGCGTACGGCCCCACCGAGTCCACGGTGGGTGCCACGGCGAGCGGCCCGCTCGCCGCGGACGGTACGGAACCGGCCATCGGCACCCCGGTCAGCGGTACCCGCGCCTACGTCCTGGACGAGTGGCTGCGTCCCCTTCCGGTGGGCGTGCGCGGCGAGCTCTATCTGGCGGGTCTCGGCCTGGCACGCGGCTATCTGGGCCGCGCGGGCCTGACCGCGGAGCGTTTCGTGCCCGACCCGTTCGGACCGCCGGGCTCGCGGATGTACCGCACCGGGGATCTGGCCCGCCGCCGCCCGGACGGCGCGCTGGACTGTCTCGGCCGTGCCGACGAGCAGATCAAGCTCCACGGCTTCCGTATCGAACCCGCCGAGATCACCTCGGTCCTCACCGGGCATCCGGCCGTCTCGGCGGCGGTGACGGTGCTCCGCGAGGACGTGCCGGGGCGCAGGCGGCTCGTGGCGTACGTGGTGCCGGGCGGCGCGGATGCCGGTCATCCGGACGAGGACGCGCTGCTCGGGTACGTGGGACGGCGGCTGCCCGCGCACATGGTGCCGGCGGACGTCGTGGTGCTGGACGCACTGCCGGTCGGGGCGAACGGGAAGACCGACCGGGGCGCGCTCCCCGCCCCCGGCCGCGGCGGTGAGCCGCCGCGGAAGGCGCGATCGGGCCGTGAAGAGCTGATGTGCGGGCTGTTCCGGGACGTGCTCGGGGTCGAGGCCGGGGCCGGGGACGACTTCTTCCGGCTCGGCGGGGACAGCATCATGGCGATCCAGCTCGCGGGCCGGGCGCGGGACGCCGGTCTTGTGGTGGCGCCCCGGGACGTGTTCGAGGCGCGCACTCCGGCGAATCTGGCGGCCGCCGCGCGGGAGACGGACGGACCGGTCGCCGAGGACGGCGGTACGGGTCCGTTCCCGCCGACGCCGGTCATGCGCTGGTGGCGGGAGCAGGGCGGTGAGCGCACGGCGTTCACGCAGTCGATGCTGTTCCCGGTGCCGGCCGGAACGGGCGCCGGGACCGTCGGCGACGCGGTGACGGCGCTCGTGGAGCGGCACGGGGCGCTGCGGATACGGGTACGGGACGACGGGGAGCCGGAGGTCGCGCCGCCGGGTGAGGCCACGGCCGTGGAGGTCGAGCGGGTCGACGCGCGGGCGCTCACCGACGACGCGCTCCGCCCCGTCGCGCGCAAGACCGCCGAGGGCATCAGAATCGAGCCCGGGGCCGGGATGGTGGGGGCCGTCTGGTTCGATCGCGGCACCGAGCTGCCGGGACGGCTGCTGCTGACCGTCCACCATCTCGCCGTCGACGGGGTGTCGTGGCGGGTGCTCGGCCCCGAGCTGGCCCGGCTCCTCGAAGGGGCGCGGCCGGGCAGCCACGCCCCGGGGACCTCCTTCCGCCGCTGGGCCGGACTGCTGGCCGAACGGGCCGCGGACGCCGGCCGCGCTTCGGGCGAACCCGCCTGGTGGGAGCGGACGTTGGGCGGCCCGGACGCCCGGCTCGCCGGCAGCCGGGGCGCGGGTTCCCCGCGTGCCACGCTGACCATCGAGCTGCCCCCGGACCTCACGGAGGCGGTCGTCGTCGCCGTACCGGCCGCGTACCGCTGCCGGCCCGACGCCGTCCTGCTCGCCGGGCTGGTCCTGGCCGCCTCGCGGTGGCGCGACGGTGGCGACGGCGCGGCGGGTGGGCTCCTGGTCCAGCTGGAGGGGCACGGCCGGGAGACTCCGGCCGGCGCGGAGGACGTGGATGTGTCCCGGACGGTGGGCTGGTTCACGACCCAGTACCCGGTACGGCTCGACGGCGGCGGCGAACCGGCGGCGGTGCTGCGCGGGGTCGAGGAACGACTGCGTGACGTGCCGGACGGGGGCCTCGGCTGGGGACTGCTGCGGTACCTCAACCCGGACACGGCTCCGCGGCTCGCCGCTCTGCCCGTGCCCGATGTGCGCTTCAACTACCTGGGGCGGCTGGCCGGGGCGGACGCGGCGGGCGGCGAGCTGTTCGGCGCGGCGGCGGAGGCGCTGCCGCTCGGCCACGCGCTGGAGATCGACGCGGTGGCCGAGGAGCACCGGGACGGGCTGAGGCTGACATCCGGCTGGTCGTACGCGGAGGAGGTCTTCGGCGGGCAGGGGATACGGCGGTTCGCCGGGCTGTGGCGGGAGGCTCTGGAGGAGCTGGCCGCGCTCGGCGCCGAGTCCGACGGGTCCGGTGGGTCCGCCGGGTCCGCCAGGTCCGCCAGGTCCGCCGACGGATCCGGAACCGGCCGGACCGCGTCCGGGGCGGCCGGGTACAGCGCCTCGGACTTCCCCCTCGTCGAGCTGACCCAGGATCAGCTCCAGCTCCTGGAGGAGGGGCTGTGAGCGGGAAGATCGCCGACGTACTGCCGCTCGCCCCCTCGCAGGAGGGACTGCTCTTCCATGCGCTGCGCGACCCGGAGGGCCCGGACCCGTATCTGGTCCAGGCCCGGTTCCGCGCGGCACGCGCGATGACCGCGGACGCGGCGCGGGAGGGCGTGACGGCGCTGCTGGAGCGGCATCCGAATCTGCGCGCCTGTTTCCGGCACCACCGGCTCGACCAGCCCGTGCAGGTGATTCCGGCGCGGGTGACGGTGCCCTGGTCGGAGGCGGACCTCACCGGTCTCCCCCCGGAGGAGGTCACGGCCGGGCTGCGGCGGCTGATGGACGAGGACCGGGCCGTCCGCTTCGATCCGGCCCGGCCACCGCTCGTACGGTGCCTGTGGGTACGGCACGACGAGGGCGCCGAACTCGTGCTGACCCTGCATCACATCCTGCTGGACGGCTGGTCGATGCCGGTGCTCGCACGGGATCTGGCGGCGCTGTGCACGGGCGGGCGGCCCACCGCGCCGGCCATCCCGTACCGGCGCTATCTGGAGTGGCTGCGGCGGCGCGAACCGGGAGCCGCGGAGGAGGCCTGGGCGGAGGCGCTCGCGGGCCTGGAGCGCCCTGCCCTGCTCGGCGCGGCGGCGAACGTCCACGCCCGGGAAATCGACGCCCACGAGCCCGGCGTCCACGAACGCGACGCGCACGAGCCCGGCGTCCACGAACGCGGCGCCCACGAACGCAGCGCCCACGAGCCCGACGCGCAGAAACGCGGCGCCCGCGCGCCCGGCGTCCACGAACTCGACGTCCGGCTCACGGAAGAGCTCACCGCCGCGCTCGGCCGGGCGGCCGCCGACGCGGGCGTCACCCTCAACACCCTCACCCAGACCGCCTGGGCCCTCGTCCTGGCCCGGATGACCGGTTCGGACGATCTGGTCTTCGGCGCGGTCGTGTCGGGCCGCCCGCACGATCTGCCCGGTGTCGAGTCGATGGTCGGCCTCTTCATCAACACCCTTCCGGTACGGATACGGCTGCGCACCGACGAACCGGTCGGCGCCCTGATGGCCCGGATCCAGGACGAGCAGCTGCGTCTCGTGTCCCACCACCATGTGCGGCTGGCGGAGATCCAGCGGCGGGCCGGGGCGGGTGAACTCTTCGACACGGTCCTCGCCTTCGAGAACTTCCCGCGCGGCGACGCGGAACACTCCAGCGGCCTCCGACTGACGGAGGTCCGCGACGCCACCCACTACCCGGTGACCGTCGCGGTCGCCGCGGGCGGCCCGCGCACCCTGCTGCGGCTGAGCTGCCGCGGCATCGACGCGCACCGGATCGCGGGGCGTCTCGTGCGCGCTCTGGAGGAGCTGACCGGGGATCCCCGCAGACCGGTCGGCCGCGTGGACGTCCTGCCGGAGCGGGAGCGCGCGGAGCTGCTCGCCGCGTCCGCGGGCGCGACCGCGCCGTCGGGGCCGTCGGCTCCGTCCGGGCCGTCGGGGCCCGGCACCGTGACCGCGCGGTTCGCCGACCAGGTGGGCCGTGCCCCGGACGCGGTTGCGGTACGGGACGGTGGACGGGACCTCACCTACGCCCGACTGGACACCGCCGCACAGCAGCTGGCGGAGCGGCTGACGGCGGCGGGGACCGGCGCCGAGGACGTCGTCGGGGTGCTGCTGCCCCGCTCGGCGGAGCTGATCGTCGCGCAGCTGGCCGTACTCAAGTCCGGGGCCTGCTATCTGCCGCTGGACCCCGCGCAGCCCGCCGACCGGACCGCGCGGCTGCTCGCCGCTTCCGGAGCGCGGGCGGTCATCGGCGAGGACGGCGGCGTACGCGGGCTCGCGCCGGGCGAGGGCGGGGCGGCCGGACCGAAGACGGCGGCCGCTTCCCCGGACTCGGCCGCGTACACCATGTTCACCTCGGGCTCGACCGGGGAGCCAAAGGCCGTCGTCGTCCCGCACCGCGCGGTCGTCGCGCTCACGGAGGACACCCGGCTGCGCGGTGGGGCCCACCGGCGTGTGCTCTTCCACAGCGCGCACACCTTCGACGCCGCCACGTACGAGGTGTGGGTGCCGCTGCTGAACGGCGGCACCGTCGTCGTCGCCCCGCCCGGACCCCTCTCGCCGGAGGTCCTCGGGCGGCTGCTGGTCGTCGAGGACGTCAGCGCGCTCTGGCTCACCGCAGAGCTGCTGCGTACGGTCGCCGACCTGGCGCCCGGGGTGCTCGGCGGACTGCGCGAGGTGTGGGCAGGGGGCGATGTCGTGTCGCCCGAGGCGGTGCGGCGGGTCCGGGAGCACTGCCCCGGCACACGCGTCGTCAACGGCTACGGCCCCACGGAGACCACCGTGTTCGCCACGGCCGGGACGGACGACGACGCCGTGGCGATCGGCCGTCCCCTGGATGGTGTGCGCGCGTACGTGTTGGACAGCCTGCTGCGGCCCGTGCCCGACGGCACCGCCGGGGAGTTGTATCTCGCCGGGACCGGTCTGGCCCGCGGCTACCTGGGCCGCCCGGCCGCCACCGCCTCGCGGTTCGTCGCCGATCCGTACGGCCCGCCCGGCTCCCGGATGTACCGCACCGGCGATCTGGTACGCCGTACCCCCGACGGAGTCCTCCACTTCCTCGGCCGCACCGACGGCCAGGTGAAGGTACGCGGGTTCCGGATCGAGCCGGCGGAGGTGGAGGCGGCACTGGAGACGTCCGCGGGCGTCGCGCGCGCGGTGGTGACCGCCCGGCCGGGACCGGCCGGGGGCAAGGTCCTCGCGGCGCATGTCGTCCTCGCCGAGGGCGGCCGGCTCGACGCGGTACGCGACGAGCTGGCGCGCAGGCTCCCCGCCCATCTGGTGCCGTCCCTCTGGAGCACCATCGACGCCGTCCCCCTCACTCCGCACGGCAAGACCGACCGCGCGGCCCTGCCGGATCCGGTGCCCGCCGCCGCGCCGTCACCGGTGCGGCCGCCCCGCACGGCGCGGGAGAAGGAGCTGTGCGCACTGTTCGCCGAGGTCCTGTTCGAAGACGGCGGGGCCGCCTCGCCCGACACGGACTTCTTCGCCTCCGGCGGGCACTCCCTCCTCGCGCTCCGGCTGTGCGCCCGGATCGAGGCGACGCTGGGCGTGTCCGTCCCGGTCGCCACGCTCTTCGCCGCTCCGACTCCGGCCGCGCTGGCGGCACGGCTCGCCCGGCCCGACGAGGCGACGGAACGGCCCGTCGGCGCGGGCGGCGCGGCCACCACCCCCCGCGCCATGCTCGACCCGCTGCTCACCCTGCGCCCTCCGCCCGGCACGGGCGACCACCGTAGGGGCGACGCCGCCACAAGCAACGCCAGAAGCACCGTCACACGCACCGCCATGAGCGACGAGCGCATGAACGGCAGCACACCCCTGTTCTGTCTGCCGCCCGGCTCGGGCATCGGATGGTCGTACGCCGCGCTGCTGCCCCATCTCCCGCCCGGCCGACCGGTGTACGCCGTGCAGACGGCGGCGTTCCCGCGGGCCGACAGCATGGGAGCCGTCGCCGAGGCCTGCCTGGAGCAGATCCGCAGCGTCCGCCCCCATGGCCCCTATCTGCTGATCGGCAGGTCGTTCGGGGGGCCGCTCGCCTACGAGGTCGCCGTGCGGCTGCGGCGGGACGGTGAGGAGATCGGGCTGCTGTGCGTCCTCGACGCGCTGCCGCGCTACCCCGACTCGCCGTACACCCCGCCACCGGCCGCGAGCGACCGGGTCGAGCGGGAGGTGATGGAGATCCTGCTGCAGAGCCAGGCACCCGGCACTCCGGTCCCACCGGGCCGGCTCGACCGGGCCGAGGTGTTCGGGCTGGTGCGCGACGCGGGCGGGGTCCTCGCGGAACTCGGCGACGACGACCTGGGCACGCTGGCCGACCGGTGCGCCACGCACATCCGGCTGGCCCACCGGTGGGTGCCGTCGCCCGGCCTCGACCGGTACGACGGTGCCCTGACGCTGTTCTCGGCCACCGGGGACGCCGACGGCATCCCGACGGCGGAGAAGACAGCGGCCTGGCGCCGCTGCTCGGCGGCCGTCGACGTCCATGAACTTGCCTGTGCGCACAAGGACGTACTGACTGCCGGACCGGCGGCGCGGATCGCCGCGGTCCTCGAAACCGCACTACGGGGGAAATGAGCGCGCCATGGACATCGAGGAGTACGAGTTTCCCGTCTCCGCCGCGCAGGGGCGGCTGCTGGTCCTGGACCAGCTGAACCCCGGCACCGCCCAGTACAACGTGCCCGCCGCCTTCGCCGTGCGCGGGCCCTTCGACGTGGCCGCGTTCCGCCGCGCGCTGGACGCGCTGGTCGAACGCCACGAGTCGCTGCGTACGGTCTTCAGGGCGGGGCCCGGCGGCGAACCGGTGCAGATCGTCGCCGCCGAGGCGCGGGCCGAGCTGCGGGTGGAGCGGGATGTGGCGGCCGCGGAGGTGGCCGGGCTGATGCGGGCGGAGGCGGGGCGGCCGTTCGACACGGGCACCGGGCCGCTGCTGCGCGGCGCGGTGTACGCGGTGGCCGACGGCAGCCACCGGGTCCTGCTGGTCGCGCACCATCTGGTGTGCGACGGCTGGTCGCTCCAGATCATGCTGCGCGGGCTGTCGGCGGCGTACGAGGACGAGCTCGAGGGCCTGCCGCGCTCCCCTGCCGAACTTCCGCTCCAGTACCCGGACTTCGCCGCCTGGCAGCGCGATCGGCTCGGGCGCGGGGAGTACGCGGCGGCCGTCGCGCACTGGGCCGACGAGCTGAGCGGCGCGCCCGAGGCCATGGCGCTGCCGCTGGACCGGCCGCGTACGTCGGCTCCGTCGGCGGCGGGCTCCGCGGTGCGGTTCGTGCTCGACGCGGGTGTACGGGAGCGGATCGCGAAAGTGGCGGCGGAGCAGGGGGCGACGCCGTTCATGGTGCTGTTCGCCGCCTACGCCGCGTTTCTGGGCCGGTTGTCGGGGGGCGAGGACCTGGTGATCGGGTTCCCGGTCTCCGGCCGGGACCGGGCGGAGCTCCAGGACATGGTCGGAATGCTGACCAACACCCTCGCGCTGCGTGTGGACCTGTCCGGGGACCCGGGGTTCGGCGAGCTGGTGGGGCGGCTGCGGGAGCGGCTGCTGGCGGGGCAGCCGTATCAGGACGCGCCGTTCGAGGCGGTCGTCGACGCGGTGGCGCCGGTGCGGGAGACGAGTCATGACCCGCTGGTGCAGGCGGTGTTCGCGTACGACGACGACACGGAGCCGGTGCTCGAACTGGCCGGTGCGGAGTCGGAGCGGATCGAGCTGGCGCTGGACACGGCGAAGTTCGATCTGCATCTGCATGTGGAGCGGTGGGGCGGCGAGCTGGTGGCCCAGCTGATCCACCGCAGCGAGCTGTTCGAGCCGTCGACGGTACGGCGCTGGGTGCGGAACTTCCGGACGCTGCTCGACGGGCTGCTGGAGCGGCCGGACGCGCCGCTGTCCACGGTGGACGCGGTCCCCGAGGACGAGCGCCGGTCCGTCCTGGCGGGCGCCGACCGCTCCGCCGAGGCCGCGGCCACGGGGCTGCTCGTCCCGGACCTGGTTGCGGCGCGGGCCGCGGAACGCCCCGACGCGGTGGCCCTGGTGTGCGGGTCCGTCGTCCTCACGTACCGCGAACTCCTCGCCCGCGCCGACACCCTCGCCACCCGCCTCCACGCCTCGGGCGCCCGCCCCGGCACGCGCGTCGGCCTGCTGCTCCCCCGCTCGGCGAACATGGCCCTGGCCGCACTCGCCGTCCTCCGCGCGGGCGCCGCCTATGTCCCGCTGGACCCCGGCCACCCCGAAGCGCGTCTCGCGGTCATGGCCCGCGACTCGGGCATGACGCTGCTCCTCGCGGACGCGGAGACGGAGGCGAAGGCGGCGGGCCTCGGCCCTCAGGTCCTGCGGATGCCGGACGGGACCGGACCGGACCCTGCGCGCGGCGGGCCGTCATGGCCCGCGCCCGCGCCCGCACCCGCACCCGCGCCCCAGGACCTCGCCTACGTGCTGTTCACGTCCGGCTCCACCGGTGTCCCGAAGGGCGTCGCCGTGGAGCACCGTGCGCTGGCGAATCTGGCCGTGGCGGTGCGGGAGCGGTTCCCGGTCACGGGTGACGACCGGGTGCTGCAGTACGTGTCGTTCGGGTTCGACGTCGCCGTGTCCGATCTGTTCTTCGCCTGGGCCGCCGGCGCCGAGCTGCACATCGCGCAGGAGGACGAGCGGCTCGGCGACGCGCTCCATGCGCGGCTGCGGGACTCGCGGATCACCTATGTCTTCCTGCCGCCGTCCGCCGCGATGCTGCTGCCCTCGCCCCTGACCGGGCTCCCCCATCTGCGCACGATCGCGGTCGGCGGCGAGGCGTGCCCGGCCGAGCTGGTCGCGCGGCTGAGCGCGCCCGGCCGCAGGGTGCTGAACGCGTACGGGCCCAGCGAGGCCACCGTCTACTCGACGACCGCCGAACTGCGGCCCGGTGAGCCGGTGGTGATCGGGGACTCCGTGCCCGGCGACCGGACGTACGTGCTCGATGCGCGGCTGCGGCCGGTGCCTGCCGGGGTCGTCGGGGAGGTGTACGTCGCGGGAGCTTCGCTCGCGCGGGGCTACCTCGGGCGGCCCGGGCTGACGGCCGAGCGGTTCGTGGCCGATCCGTACGGGCCGCCGGGCTCGCGGATGTACCGCACGGGCGATCTGGGCCGGTTCGACTCGGAGGGTGTGCTGCACTATCTCGGCCGCACCGACACCCAGGTGAAACTGCGTGGCTTCCGCGTCGAACTCGGCGAGATCGAGACGGCGCTGGCCGCGTGCCCCGGTGTGACGGTGGCGGCGGCCACCGTCCGCGGGAGCGGCGGGGAACAGCGGCTCGTGGCGTATGTCGTCGGGGCGGAGGACACGCCGGACGGCGCGCTGCGCGCCCGTCTCGCCGAGCAGCTGCCGGCGTACATGGTTCCGGAGGTCTTCGTCCGCCTGGCCGAGCTGCCGCTCAACCGCTCGGGGAAGATCGACCGGTCCCGGCTGCCCGAACCGCGCTCCGTACGCCCGGAGCTGGCGGAGTCGTACGCCCCGCCGCGCACCGCGGTGGAGGAGTTCGTCGCCGGGGTCTGGGCTTCGGTCCTCGGCGTCGACCGGGTCGGCGTCCACGACAACTTCTTCGAGCTGGGTGGCAATTCGGTACGGCTGCTCGCGGTGCTCGCGGCCCTGCGCGCGGGTCTTCCCGGCGCCGGAGCGGCCCGCTCCGGCGGAGCGAACCCTTCCGCCGGGCGGGGGTACTCCGCGGGATCGGAGCCGTCCACCGGGCCCGCTGCGTACCCGGCCGTCAGCGTGGAGCCGGACCCGTCCACCAGGCCCGGCCGACCGCCGGCAATCGCCGTCGCACCCGGATCGGGACCCGAGTCCCTCTCCGGTGCCGACGGGGGCCCGGACACCGGCGCCGGCCCGGGCAGGGAGCGGTCCGCGGGCGCGAGCCCGGACGCGAGCACGGACGCGGGCACGAACACGGGCCCCGAGGCGGGATCGGGCACGGGCCCGGACATCGCTCTCGTCGACCTCTTCCGCCATCCCACCGTCTCCGCGCTCGCCGCCCGGCTCGAACGGGACGCGACACCCGACACCGGCCCCGCCGGCCACGCGCAACGCGGCGCCGACCGACGCGCACGACAGGCCGCGGCCGCCCAGCGGCTCCGATCCAGGAAAGGCACCACGCGATGACCGAAGTGACCGCAGGCGCGATAGCGATCACCGGAATGAGCGGCCGCTTCCCCGGCGCCCCCGACCTCCGCACGTACTGGCGGAATCTGCGGGACGGCGTCTGCTCCCTCACGGACTTCACCCCCGGCGAACTCGACGCGGCAGGTGTGGACCCGGACGAGGCGAGACTGCCCGGCTACGTGCCCGCCCAGGGCCATCTCCCGGACGCGGACCGCTTCGAGGCCGAGCTGTTCGGCTTCAACCGCACCGAGGCCGCCGCGCTCGACCCTCAGCACCGGCTGCTGCTGGAGACCGCGTGGGCCGCACTGGAGGACGCGGGTCACGGACCGCGGGACGCGGCGCCGGTCCGTACGGGCGTGTACGTCGGCGGCAGCCCCACCGAGCACATGCTGGCCGCGCAGACCGACCGGGGGCTGGCCACGTCGATCGGCGCGATGCAGGTGCGGATCCTCACCGACCGCGAGTTCCTGGCGCCCTGGGTGTCGTACCGGCTCGGGCTCGACGGCCCCAGCATGACCGTCCAGACGGCCTGTTCGACGTCCCTCACGGCCGTGCATCTCGCCGCGCAGGCACTGCTGCTCGGGGAGTGCGACACGGCGCTCGCGGGCGGCGTCGCCGTCGGCTCCGTGCACAAGCACGGGTACGTCCACCAGGAGGGCGGGATCTTCTCGCCGGACGGCCGCTGCCGGCCGTTCGACGAGCGCGCGGCCGGGACCGTACCGGGCCACGGTGTCGGTGTGGTCGTGCTGCGCAGGCTGGAGGACGCGCTGGCGGACGGCGATCCGGTGCGCGCCGTGCTGCGCGGTACGGCGGTGACCAACGACGGGGCGGCCAAGGTCGGTTTCACGGCGCCCGGTGTGGACCAGCAGACCGCGGCGATCGCGGAGGCCTGGTCCGCCGCCGGACTCGAACCGGCCCTGGCCCAGTATCTGGAGGCGCACGGCACGGGGACACAGCTCGGCGACCGGATCGAGATCGCCGCGGCCTCGGCGGCGCTGGCCGGCTCGGCGGACTGCCGGATCGGCTCGGTGAAGTCGAACATCGGGCATCTGGACGCCGCGGCCGGGGTCGCCGCACTGATCAAGACCGTGCTGATGCTGGAGCACGCCACGCTCGCGCCGACGGTGAACGTCACCCGCCCGCACCCCGATCTGCCGGCCTCGCCGTTCCGGCTGGTCGAGCGGGCGGAGAGCTGGCCACGGCCGGCGGGCGGCGGGCCGCGGCTGGCCGGGGTCAGCTCGGTGGGGATCGGCGGGACGAACGTGCACGTGGTGCTGGCGGAGGCACCACGCCGGCCGGCCCGGCCGGAGCCGGCCGGGCACACCGTCGAGGTCCTGCCGCTCTCCGCCCGTACGGAGGACCGACTCGCCTCGCTGGCAGGCGAACTGGCCCGGGCCCTCGGGGCACCGGACGCGCCCGCCCTCGCCGACGCCGCCCACACCCTGCGCACCGGCCGCACCCCGCTCGCCGCCCGTGCGTATGTGACGGCGACCGGTCTTCCCGAGGCGGTCGCCGAGCTGGAGCGGCTCGCCCGGGGCGCGGCACCGGTGGGCGCGCCGCACCCGCTCGGCGAGGCATGGCTGAAGGGCGAGGAGGTCGACTGGCCGGAGCCGGACCCGGGCACCGGCGTGCGGAGGGTGAGCCTGCCTGCGTATCCGTTCGCCGGGGACAGCTTCGGCTCGCTGCGGCTCGGCCCGGTTCCCGTGCCGGTCTCCGCTCCCGGGGCGCCCGGAGTGTCCGGCGTGGCTGACGCAACCGGCGTACCCGGCGTACCCGAGGCGGCCGCTCCCGCGGACGGCGGGCTGCGCGCGGCCGTCTCCGCGGTCCTGCGCGAGACCCTCGGGCTCGACGGCCGGCCCGGCGACCTCGATGCGACGTACTTCGCGGTGGGCGGCGACTCCCTCACGGCCGTGCATCTGGTCGGGCGGCTGGGTGACGAGTTCGGTCTGGACGTACCCATCGAACTGTTCCTGGAGCAGCTGACGCTCAACGAGATGGTGGACCGGATCGTCGCGGACCGCGCCACGGCCGGGTCCGGTGGCGCGGGCTCGCTCGAAGCGCTCCTGGACGAGTTCGAGGCGGAGGCGGGGGCATGACGTACGCGATCGAGGACGTCGACCTGCTCGATCCCCGGCTGCACGTCCGGCAGGACCTCGGCCCGCTCTGGCACGCGCTGCGCCGCACCGATCCGGTCCGCCGCCAGCGCGTCGACCCGGCTCTCGGCGCGGCCGTCGACGCGTTCTGGGTGGTCACCCGGCACTCCGACGTGCAGCGCGCGCTGCGCGACACCCGCACGTTCAGCTCGCAGGGCGGCAACATGCTCGGCACGCTGCTGAAGGGGTACGACCACGGCGCGGGAAAGATGCTCGTGGTCACCGATCCACCGCGGCACGGTGCCCTGCGCCGCCTCCTGACCGGCGGCTTCGGCCCGCGCGCCCTCGGCCCGATCACCGAGTCGATCGCCGTCTCCACGCGTGAGCTGCTCGCGGAGCTGGTGGCGCGCGGCGAGGGCGACTTCGTCGCCGAGGTCGCCGCCCAGATCCCGCTCCGCGCGATCTGTGAGCTGCTGGGGGTGCCGGCGGCCGACCGGGCGCGGGTGCTGGAGCTGACGAGCGCGGCGATGCTCGGTGAGCACGGCGATGACGGTGGCGTCGCGGGTATCGAGGCGCGCATCGCGCAGAGCGAGATCATGCAGTACTACACACGGCTGGCCGCCGAGCGGCGGGAGGCGCCGGGCAGCGACATCATCAGCCTGCTGGTGAGCAGCGAGGTCGACGGGGAACCGCTGTCCGAGGAGGAGGTCCTCTTCAACTGCTACAACCTCATCATCGGAGGCGACGAGACCGCCCGGCTCTCGATGGCGGGCGGGCTGCTGGCGCTGGCCTCGCACGGCGAGCAGTGGGAACGGCTGCGCGCCGACCCGGACCTGGTCACGACGGCCACGGAGGAGATCCTGCGCTGGACGACCCCGGTCGCCCACATCGGGCGCACGGCGACGGCCGACACCGAGCTGAGCGGAGTCCGGATCGCGGCGGGGGACGCGGTGACGCTGTGGTGCGCCTCGGCGAACTTCGACGAGGGGGCCTTCGACGACCCGTACGTCTTCGACCTCGCCCGCGACCCGAACCGGCACGTCACCTTCGGCCACGGCCCGCACTTCTGCCTGGGGGCGCAACTGGCCCGGGTGGAGATCCGGACGCTGCTCGGCGAACTACGGCGGCAGGTGGCCTCCTTCGCGGTGACGGGCCCGGTGACCTGGCTGGAGTCGAACTTCATCCGGGGGGTGGGGTCGCTTCCGGTGTCGTTCGCACCGGCGGGCTAGAAGGTTTCTTCGGATCGGGCCGGATCAGCAGGATCCGCCGGACAGGGCCCTGACCCCGCGCCGCCTCACAGCGACGTCAGCCCGTGGCCCAGTCCCGGCCGGTCCGTCAGCTCCACATGGCCCGTGTCCGCCGTCGCGGCGAAGGCCTCCGGCGCGAGCGGCTCCTCCTCGACGAGAAGGGGGCCGACCAGGTCCGGCGGGACCGTCGCGTGCGGCAGCGCCGCGGAGAGGTGTGCGGCCGCCAGGGTGGCCACACCCAGCTCCGGCATCGTGCCGATCTTCACGGCGAGGCCCGCGGCCTCCGCGAGGGCCGCGATCTGGCGGGCCCGGTAGAGGCCGCCGACCTTCAGGATCTTGATGTTGAGCACGTCGGCGGCGCCCCGGCGGACGAGTTCCAGTGCGTCGTGGAGCGACTGGAGGGACTCGTCGGCCATGACCCGTACTCCGCCCTGGGCGCGCAGGGCGGCGAGCCCGGCCAGGTCCCAGCGGGGCAGGGGCTGTTCGACGAGGTCGAGTCCGGCGTCGGCGAGGCGGCCGACGGTACGGGCCGCGCTGCCGGGTTCGTAGCCCTCGTTGGCGTCCAGGGACAGCTCGACCGTGTCGGGGATCGATTTCCGTACGGCGGCGACGAGTTCGACGTCCCGCTCCGGGTCCTCGCCGCCCTTGAGCTTGATGTGGGGGAAGCCGAGCCCGGCGTACCGGGCGGCCTCCTCGGCCGTCTCGTCGAGGCTGCCGAGGCCGACGACCCAGGTGGTGGGGACCCGGCGGGTGACGGCGCCGCCGAGGAGGAGGTGCGCGGGCCAGCCGGCGGAGCGCCCGGCGAGGTCGTGGAGGGCGAGGTCGAGGGCGGCCTTGGCCAGGTGCTGGCCGCGGATCGCGGCGTCCATCGCGGTGTGCGCTCCGGCCAGGTCGCGAGGATCGCGGCCGATGAGGGCGGGGGCGGCGTGCTCGGTGACGGCGGCCCGCAGACCGGCGAGGGTCTCGCCGGTGTACGCGGTCATCGGGGAGGCCTCGCCGAAGCCGCAGGCCCCGTCGGTGGTCCTTACCTCGACGAGCAGGGTGACGAGTTCGGGGCTGGTGCCGCTGCTGATCGCGAACGGGCGGCGGTAGGGGGCACGGACGACACGGGTGTGGAACGAGGCGATCCTCAAGCCGGCTCAGCTCCTTCGAATACTTCGTTTCGGTCCGGACCGTAACTTCCCGTGCGGCGGCCGTCCGCAAACGAGCTACAGCCGGACCCGGTACACGATCGGGGGCCTGCCTGTCTGTCCCTCCTGGCGGCTTCCGGTCGGGACGGCCACGCCCGCCCGTTCCAGCCGCTTGAGTATGCGCCGGGCCGTGCGCTGCTGTACGGAGAGGTGCTCGGCGACGAGGTGGGCGGTGAGGCCCTCGCCCCGGTCCGCGGCGGCCAGTTCGCGCAGCCGGTCCAGGGTCTGGGGGTTGAGGCCGACGCGGCGGGCGAGCAGCACCGCGCTCTCGGGCGCGGCGGGCTGTGCCTCCAGGTCGCCGGTGCCGGGGTCGAGGACGATGTCGACGTCGTCGGCCATCGACACCACGGCCGCGGCGGCGCCGACCGACCGTGCCCGGTTCACGGCGCGGCGGGCGAGCGCCTCCGCCTCGGCGGCGGTACGCCCGAGCCCGAAGCCGACGTGCGCGGTGCCGTGCCGGGCGGCGAGGGCGTCGAGGAACGGGATGCGGGTGAACTGCCCGGTCGCCTTCTCCAGCACGCCGCGGGTGGTGACGACCAGCCGCTGCCCGTCCGGGAGATCGGCGAGGCTGCCGCCGAGGATCCGTACGTCCTCGGCCAGCCGGTCGTCCGCGCCCGGCAGGTCGACGATGCCGAGGGCGACCTGCGCGTCCCCGCTGTGCTGTCCGGCGGTGGCCAGGACGAGCGCCTGGAAGGTGGCCAGGATCGAGTGCCGGGACGGGGCGAGCCGTACCGCGTGGGTCTGGTGCTCCAGCACATGGAACGCCGAGCCGAGGCAGGTGATCGCGACTCTCGACTCCTTGGTGTCCCGCGCGTCGAGGTGGAAGTCGACCAGGTCCTGCGAGGTGAGCCCGGGCCGGTACGGCAGCACCCGCACGTGCTCGGTCGGCAGCTTCGCCTCGGTGAGCGTCTCCAGCACCTCGTCGCGGCGCAGGGTGTCGATGGAGACGCGGGACACGTCGTGACCGAGCCTGAGCAGTTCGACGAGGGCCCGCAGCAGTGTGGCGCCGCTGTACGGGACGTACATCGCGGGGCGGTCGAGGATGCCGGCCGCGGTGGCGAGCGAGTGCGGGACCACGCCGGTGAACAGCAGGGCGTCCGCCGAGGAACGGGCCGCGGTGACGACGTCCGCCGTCTCGTCCTCGTGGCGGTACGGAAGCGGCAGCAGCTGGGCCGCTCCCGCCTGGCCACCGGCCACGGCGACCACCTTGTGGACCAGGTCCTCGGGGCCTATCACGCCGACCGTGAGCGGCATGGCCCGGTCTCCGTTCTGCTGGGGGGTTGACGCACGATCAGCTGAGGTTGACGCCCGATTGACGGCCGCTGACGGGAGTTCTACTTTCGGCCCAGGCCATAATCGCGTGCTGCCGAGAGGATAATCCCCCGATGCCGCAACGGGAAATGCCACTGCCCACAGTTCTCGAACCTCGCGGCAGGACCTTCGGCGAGGAGGAACGCGCCGCCGTGCTGCGCGTCCTCGACTCGGCGGTCCTGTGCGGGGCGTTCGGCCGGGAAGCCCGGGCGCTGGAGGCGGAGATGGCCGCGCTGCACGGGCGCTCCGAGGCCGTCTCGTCGAGCTCCGGCACGGCCGCGGTCCATCTCGCGGTCGCCGCGGCCGGCGTCGGCCCCGGTGACGAGGTCATCACCACACCGATCTCGGACTTCGGCACCGTCGCGCCGGTCCTCGCACAGGGCGGACGGGTGGTGTTCGCGGACGTACGGCCCGAGGACGGGAATCTGGACCCGGACGCGGTGGAGGCGGCGATCACCCCGCGCACCAGGGCGGTGATCGCCGTCCATCTCTTCGGCGGGGCCGCGGACATCGCCCGGCTGCGGGAGATCTGCGACCGGCACCGGCTGCTGCTGATCGAGGACTGCGCACAGGCGTGGCTGGGCGAGGACCCCTCCGGGCGTCTGCTCGGCACCGTCGGCGACATCGCCTGCTTCAGTCTCCAGCAGTACAAGCACATCACGGCGGGCGACGGCGGGCTCAGCATCACCGACGACCCGGAACTGGCCCGTCGTATGCGGCTGTTCATGGACAAGGGCTGGGACCGCACCGAAGGCCGCATCCACCGCACCATGGGCCTCAACTACCGGATGACGGAACTCGTCGCGGCGGTCGCCCGCGTCCAGCTGACCCGGGTCGCCGAGGTCGTACGCGTACGACGCGAACGGGCCGAGCGGCTCGCGGCGGCGATCGACGGACGGCTGTCCGGAGAGGCACGGATGCCGTCGCGGCAGAGCCGCGCCGGGCACGCCTGGTGGGTGGTGCCGCTCCTCGTCGACGACAACTCCCGTTGGGCGAAAGGACTTCAGGCGGCGGGCGTCCCGGCTCTCCCCGGCTATCTGGAGCGGCCGCTGTACGCCAATCCGGCACTGTCCGGCCATCCGCCGGGCCTGTGTCCCCGTGCGGAGACACTGATCGACCGTACGCTGCTGGTGCTGCAGTGGAACGAGGCGTACACCGAAGGCGATGTGGACCGGATCGCCCGCGCGCTGGGCGAGGTGGGAGCACCATGAGCACCCTGACAGGCCCTGGGACAGGCCCTGGGACAGGCCCTGGCACGACGGCTCGGCACGACTGGCTGCGCGCGTGCGACTGGCTGACGCCGGCCCCGCAGGAGCACATCGGCTGGGACGTGGACGTGCTGTACGGGCCCTGGCCCCGGCACCACCGGGACACCGGGCTCGCCGAGGTCCGCGACCGGCTCGCCCGCTCCACCGTCGCCGGGGCGCTGGCACTGTCCACCCGCGGTCCGCTGTTCGACGACGGCGCTGGCAACGAGGAGACGCTGCGCGATCTGGCGGACTGTCCGGAGCTGCTGCCCGTCGGCACGGTCGACGTCCGGGACGCGCTGACCGCCGAGGAACGACTGGACGAGCTGACGTCCGCCGGCGTGCGCTTCCTGCGGCTGTTCACGGTCGACCAGGCCACCGACCCCGGCTTCCCCGGCTACCGGCGCGTGGTGGATCTCGCCCTCGACCGGGGGATGGTGCTGCTCCACGACGGCGACCCGCGCCGCTACGGACCGCCGCTCGCGGGCCGCGGCGCCACGGTGATCTTCCTGGATCTGCACGCCTACTTGCTGGCGGACTTCCTGCTGCTGGCCCGCGAGGAGCCGGGGTTCAAGGTCACCACGCGGCTGCTGTCCGGGCCCGACTCCATCGAGCGGGTCGTGGACTCGGTGGGCGCCCGCCACCTCGTCTTCGGCTCCCGCACGCCCTTCATGGACATCTCTCCGCTGACACTGCGGCTGCGGTACGCCGCCATCTCCGACGACGACCGCGCCGCCATCGCCACCACGAACGTCGAGGAGCTGCTCGCCTGATGCCGATCATCGATGTGCATGCCCATGTGGGTCGCTGGCAGTTCCACCTGACCTGCGGCGACGCGGACACCAATCTGCGGCAGATGGACCGCTACGGCATCGATCTGCAGCTGGTGTCGGCGTCGGAGGCGGTCGTGTACGACGCGGTCGCGGGCAACGCGGCACTGCTGAAGGAACTGGCCTCCCGGCCGCGGCTGTACGGCTACGCCGTGGTGAACCCGAACCGGATCGAGGAGAGCGCGGCGGACCTGCGGCGCTGCCTGGACTCCGGGCGGTTCGTCGGAGCGAAGATCCACACCCACTACCCGGGGCGGCTTCCCGGCTCCCGTGAGATGGCCGAGGCGTTCGACGTCGTCGCGGAGGCCGGCGTACCGCTGCTCCTGCACACCTGGGGTCGTGAAGTCACCCTGCTGCCGGACCTGCTGGCGGCCCGGCCAGGACTGCGCGTGATCATGGGCCACGCGGGCGGCGACGCCTGGCGCGAGGCGGCACACGCCGCGGCCGCCTGCGACGGCCTGTACCTGGAGCACTGCCGCACGGCGGCGGACGCGGGCCGGATCGCGTACGCGCGCGAGGCCGGGGTGCCGGTGGAGCGGATGCTGTTCGGTACGGATGCGACGCTGATCGACCCGTGCTGGTCGCTGGGCGTGATCCGCGACGCGCAGTTCACGGACGACGAACTGGACCGGGTGCTGTGGCGGAACGCGGCGGAGCTGTTCGACCTGAAGGTCTGACGCCCGGGGCTCATTTCGAGCCCCGGCGGGATCCCCCGCACACACGCCCGCGGGGCGTGGAGGGAGATCGAGGCGCGGGGTCCGGGGCGAAGCTTCGCGCAGGCGCCCCGACACCGGCCGCCAGACTATGACGCGTCCGGCTCCTTCGCCAGCCGTTCCAGACAGTCCACCACAGCCCGCCGCTCCGCCGACGGCAGCCGCGGCCCGTACGGATCATGCCCCGCCTCCTCCGGAATCAGCCCCTCCCACACCGCCGCCCACAGCATGCGCTGCACATAGCCCTCGATCGGCGCGAGGAACGTCGCCTCCGCGAAGGCGTCGAGACGGCCCGAGGCACGCACGAACCCGTCGTGGTCACCCGCCCGCCACGCGTCGAGCACCGCGGTCGTCAGCGGCACCCGGGCCGCCGCGATGCCGACGAGCGCCGAGTCCGCGCCCCACATCAGTGAGGGCCCGAACATCCGGTCCTCGCCGGTGACGACGAGCTTCCCGCCCGGCTGCGCCGCGCGGATCGCGTCCTGGCAGGCCATCGCCCGGTCGAGGGTGGCGAGTTTGATGCCGGCGGCGGAAGGGAGTGCGAGCAGCCGGCTCACGAGTTCGGGCGGGTACGGGTAGCCACCCGCCTCACCGTGCAGGAAGAACCCGAGCACGGGCAGCCCGCTGGCGGCGGCGACCTCCTCGTGCAGGGCCACCGCCGCGTCGCCGTCGCCGTCCAGCTGCGCCAGCGGATAGACCATGACGGCGTCGGCGCCGCCCTCGGCCGCCTGCACCGCCATCGCCACGGTGGCGTCCACCGCGTCGCGGAGTCCCGCGACGCGCGCCGATCGCGGCACCCCCGCCCCTGCCACGACCGGCCCGTCGACCGCCGCGCGCCACACCTCCAGGACACGCCGGCGGTCCGCCTCGGAGAGATACAGCCCGCGCCCTGTGTGCGCCCATACGGCGACACCGCCGATGGGGCCCTCGGCGATGCGCTCCGCGTAACCGCGCAGCGCTTCGAGGTCCACTACTCCCTCCGCGTTCATGGGAGTTGCCACTGCGGGCAGCACGGTGCCGCGCAGCCGGCGCACCAGAAGGTCCGTCGCAGACATGGGCGTTCTCTCCCGTCTGTTGCGGTCGTGGCCGTTACGCTAGCCTTTACGGCCCGGACCGTAAAGGAAGGGCCTCGTCGCGATGGAACAGCGCCACATGCGCCTCGGCCTGTACGTCAACCTCTACGCGGACGAGGCCGACCGGCCGCGGCTCGCCGACGCGGTGGAGCAGGTGCGGCTGGCGGAACAGGCCGGTTTCGCCTGGGTCGTTCTGGGCGAGCGCCATCTGCACCGGCCCGGCTATCACGAGGCGCTCACCTCGCTCGCGTATCTCGCCGCGTACACGGACCGGATCGGGCTGGCGACGGCCGGGCTCATCGCGCCCGTCTATCAGCCGGTGTGGCTCGCCGAGACGCTGGCGCACATCGATGTGCTGTCGGGCGGGCGGCTCACGGCCGGGTTCGTGCTGGGCTACCGGCCTGAGGAATTCACGCTGTTCGGCACGGAGCCCAAGGAGCGGGTGCCGCGTTTCGAGGAGTGTCTGGAGCTGCTCACCCGGCTGTGGACCGAGGACGAGGTGACCTACAAGGGCCGCTGGAGCGAGGTGGAGGCCGCGTACCTCTCGCCGCGGCCCGTGCAGACCCCCCGGCCGCGGATCTGGAACGGCGGGCGGGTGCCGGCCGCGCTGGAGCGCACGGCCCGGGTGTGCGACGGCTGGACCACGTCGTTCAACGAGACCGACGAGGAACTGCCGGAGAAGATCGGCGCGTACCGCTCGTATCCGCAGGGGCCGCGCTCGCTGGGCGCGGAGGTCATCGTCTGCCGCGAGGGATACGCCGCGGCGACGACGCAGCAGGCGCGGGCGGCCCTGGAGCGGCCGCTGCGGGGTCTGTACGACGCGTACGGCGACTGGAAGCGCACATCGATGGATGCCGCGCGCTATGCGCAGCAGTGGGACGACATCGTGGCGCGGTCGGTGATCGGTTCGCCCGAGGAGTGCCGGGAACGGATCGGGCGGTACGCGGAGATGGGCGCGGACGGGCTGATCCTGCGGGTCCAGCCGCCGGGGATGCCTCAGGCGGACGCGCTGCGGGCGATCGAGGCGTTCGGGGACCTCAACGCCTAGGCGCAACGCCCGGACCCAACGCCCGATCTCACCGCTCGGACTCACCGCTCGGACTCACCGGCCACTCCGGCCCGCTCACCGCCGCGTCCCTCCAGGCGTCCGTCTCATGGGCGAATCCCGTTCAGCAGGGCATCCATCGTGCCGTGCAGGATCTGCTCCCGGTCCTTCTCGTCGAGGTCCGCGAGCAGCACCCGGCCCAGCCCGATGCGCAGGTCGAGGAAGACGGCGTCCGAGCCGAAGACGATGCGGTCCGCGCCGACCTCGGCGACCAGGCGGGCGAGGTGGCGGGCCGTCATCCGGGACCCGCAGGTCTCCAGGACCAGGCTGGGGCAGCGGGCGGCGGCTTCCGCGGCCGGGCCGTGGCCCTGCGGGAACAGTCCCGAGTGGCCCATGAGCAGTGGCACGTCCGGGTGGCGCGGCGCCACGGCCGTGAAGTGCCGGGCGTCGGCCCAGGGGCTGCCGTGCTGGCTGTGGGCCAGGACGATACGGCCGTGGTCTCCGGCCGCTTCGAAGGCGGGGGTGTAGCCGGGGTGGTCGAGGGCGACTTCGTGGACCTCTGGGTGGAGTTTGACGCCGATGACTCCGGGCACGTCGAGCAGTTCGCGCAGCCGTGGGGCGGCCTCCCGGTCGTGCGGGTTGTAGACGGCGTATCCGAGGAGCCGGCCGGGGTGGGCGGCGAGGGCCTCCAGCAGGAGGGCGTTCCCGGCTCGGGCGTCGGGGCCCACGGCCAGCAGATGTGAGACGCAGGCGGTGCCGACGCCGCACCGGTCCATCATGGCTACCAGGCTGTCGGCGGAGCCGTCGGGGATGGCGAAGGCGTGCCAGCGTCCGATGTGTCCGTGGGCGTCGGTGATCACGGCTCCCCGCCGAGCAGCCGCAGGGCGTTGCCGCCGGCGACGAGGGCCGCGTCGTCGTCGGGCAGATCGAGCGTGTCGAGGAGATGACGGGGGCCGGCGTCGTCCGTGACGGGGGCGCCGGTGCCGAAGAGGACGCGGTGGGCGCCGTACCGCTGCGCGAACCACTCGACCTGGCGGTGTCCGGCGAGCGTGGAGGTGTCCACGTACAGCAGTTCGTGCGTGTCGAGGAGTTCGGTGAGTTCGCGCAGGCTGCGGTAGCCCGTGCCGGTGAGGACGATCCGCAGCCGGGGCCGGGTGCCGGCCAGCAGATCCACGTCGGCGGCGGTGACGGCCTCCCAGCCGAGCAGCACCGTGACTCCCGCCCGGGACAACGCGGCGGTGAGGCAGAGGGCCTGCGGACCGGTGGCGGACCAGCCGTGCCGGTCGGGGCAGAGCCGTACGAGCGGGGCCCCGCCGCCCGTCCAGTGGCCGGTGCCCAGCGGCCCGGGGACGAGCACGGGGACGGGCCGCAGCCGCTCGTCGGCGATGAGGTCCAGCGGTGCGTTGCCGTCCCGCGGGTCGCCGTACACGGCGTGGGAGTGGACGACGCAGGCCGCGTCGATCCTCAGCCGTTCCAGCTCCTTGACGAGGCCGCTCTCGTCGCGGCTGGGTACGTCGTCGTGGGGCAGCGGGCCGAGGATCCGGTTGATGTCGACGACGCCGGCCGTCGCGGCCGTCACGACTTGAGCCCCGAGGTCGCGATCGAGTCGGTCAGATACCTCTGGAGCAGCCCGAAGACGAGCAGGCAGGGGATGACGGTGATGGTCGCACCGGCCATGATCTGGTTGATCGTCACGTTCTCGCCCTCCAGCGTGGCGAGCCCCACGGTGAGCGTGCGCATCTGCTCCGACTGGCCGATGACCAGCGGCCAGAGGAAGTCGTTCCAGTGCCAGAGGAAGACGAAGACGCCGAGCGTGGCGAGCACGGGCCGGATCAGCGGCACCACGATCGTGGTGTAGATGCGCCACTCCGAGGCCCCGTCGATCTTCGCGGCCTCGAACAGCTCGTCGGGCAGCTGCACGATGAACTGCCGCATCAGGAACACGGCCTGGGAATTGGCGAGCGTCGGCACGATCAGTCCCCAGTACGTGTCCACGCCGCCCAGCTCCGAGACGAGGATGTAGTACGGGATGAGGGTGGCCTGGAACGGCACCATGAGCGTCGCCAGGAACGACCAGAACAGCAGCTCGCGGCCGGGAAAGCGCTTCTTGGCGAAGGCGTATCCGGCCATGGAGGCGAAGAGCAGGATCAGCAGCACCGACACGAGCGAGTAGACCAGCGAGTTGACCGCCCAGCGCGTGATGTCGGCGTTCTCCAGAACGTCCGTGAAGTTGCTCAGCGTCGCCCGGGTGATGTCGAAGGCGCCCGGCAGGGTCTGCCCGCCGGACGGCGCGAACGCCACGAGCACCATGATCGCGAAGGGCGTGACGGTCACGAACGCGACCAGGACCAGTAGGACGGGGAGCCTGAGCCGGGCCGCGGCCTTCTGCGCGGAGGGTGCCGCCATCAGTCCGTGTCCCTTCCGATGAGCCGCCGCTGGATGAGCGAGAAGACGAGGACGACGAGGAAGAGGACCAGGCCGACGGCGCTCGCGTAGCCGAAGTCGAAGAACTTGAAGCCGGAGTCGTAGAGGAAGTAGACGAGCGAGTAGCTGGCGCGCACGGGGCCGCCGGCGGTCATGACGTACATCGCGTCGAAGACCTGGAAGGCCTGGATCGCCTCGATGACGAGGACGAAGAAGAGGACGGGCCGCAGCAGCGGCAGGGTGACCCAGCGGAAGCGCTGCCAGCCGCTCGCGCCGTCGATGGTCGCGGCTTCGGTGACTTCGCGGGGGATGGACTGCAGCCCGGCGAGGAGGATCAGCATCGAGTAGCCGAAGCCCTTCCACGCGGAGGCGGCGGCGATGGACGGGAGGACCAGGGATTCGCTGCCGAGGAAGTCGACGGGGCCGAGGTCCAGGACGCGGAGGGTGGCGTTGAGCAGCCCGTCCTCGACCTCGTAGAGCCATTTCCAGATGACCGCGGCCAGCACGATGCTGGTGACGTACGGGAGGAAGAACAGCCCGCGGAAGAAGCCGCGCAGCCACAGGGTGCGGTGCAGCAGGACGGCGGTGCCGAGGGCGAGGGCGACGGTCATCGGGACGTACAGCGCGGTGTAGACGGCGGTGACGCCGAGACTCTCCCAGAACAGGTCGTCCTCGAGGAGGCGCGTGTAGTTCCCGGCCCCGATGAACGTCCACTCGCCGCTGAGCCGGTAGTCGGTGAGTGACAGGAACGCGGCACCGAGCGTCGGCCCGAAGCGGAACACGACGAACAGCACCAGCATCGGCGCGACGAACGCGAGGCCGGCGAGGGCCTCGCGCCGCCGTGCGATCCGGCTCCGGGCGGCGGCCGCACCGGGCACGCCCTCGCGGGGCGTGCGGGACTTGCCCTTCCGCGGTGCGCCGCCCTCGCCGGGCAGGCCCTCGTCCGGTGCGACCTCGTCGGTGACGACCTTGCTCAACGCTGACGCGCCAGCAGGTCGTCGGCTTCCGCGGCGGCCGCGTCCAGCGCGGCCTTCGGGCTCTTCTTGCCGGTCAGCGCGGCCTGGATCTCCGGACTGATCAGCGCCATCAGCTGACGGGCTGCCGGGTTGGGCTCACCCGGATAGGTGTGGTTGAGCGCCTCCTGGTACTCCTTGGCGTAGGCGCTGTCGTTGGGGACCGTCACATCCGTACGCGGGGAGAAGAAGCCGCCTGCCTTGCCCATGGACTCGATCTGCGCGGGCTGGGTCATGTACGCGATGAACTTCTCGGCCCCTGTCACGTTCTTGGACCTGGCGTTGATGCCGAGTCCGCCCGGCATGCCGAAGCAGACCTGCTTCTTGGGTCCCGTGAGAGCGGGGCCGACGATCACGTTGCCCTTCCCCCAGGTCTTCTCGGCCAGGACCGCATCGGCGGGCGTGTTGGTGTAGCCCATGGCGACCTGCTGTTTGCCGAGGGCCTGGTCGGTGAAGAGGTTGGCGTTGTTCATCGCGGACTTCGGTACCGAGCCGCCCTTGTAGAGGTCGACGAGGAAGCTGAGCGCCTCGACGCCTTCGGCGCTGTTGAACGCGGCCTTCTTGCCGCTGTCGTCGAAGACCTTGCCGCCCGCCTGCCACAGCAGTGGGTAGAAGCTCATGTTGAGCGAGGCCTCGTTGCTCGCGGAGTAGTCGAGCGTGGTCGCGCCGGCCTTCTTCAGTTTGGGGGCTGCGGCCCTGATGGCGTCCCAGGTGGCGGGCGGCTCGGTGATGCCCGCCCGGTCCAGCAGCTTCTTGTTGTACAGCGTGCTGGTGACGGTGTGGTAGATCGGCGCCGCGTAGATCTTTCCGTTCTGGGTCATGGCTTCCAGGGCGGCCGGGCGGAAGGCGCTCTTCGCGTCCTCGATCGCCCGGTCGACGGGCTGGATCGCCCCGTTGGCCTGGTACTGGGGGATCTGGTCGGGGCCGAGCAGGACCACGTCGGGGCCCTTGCCGCTGCCGAAGGCGGTGGCGAGCTTCTGGTCCCTGTTCTCCCAGGGGAGCTGTTCGATGGTGAGATCGACGCCCTTCTCCGCCGCCTCGAAGCCTTTCTCGATGCCGTCCCAGTACGCGGTGTTGGCCTTCGGATCCATGATCACCGGGTACATCCAGACGGTGACCTTCTTCGATCCGGCGCCGCTGTCGCCGTCGCTGCAGCCCGCGGCGGTGAGCGTGGTGAGCGTGAGCAGTGCGAGAGGTACGGTGGCGCGCTTGAACCCTGTCTTCATGGGGGCCTCCGGAAGCCCTGGGGACCTGGGGAAACGAGCGAAGAGTCCGGCAGTTTCGGCCTGGGCCGAAAGTAGCCGGGCTGTTTTGGGCTGTCAATGCTCCCTCAACACCTGCTCCGCACAGGGGTGTTACGGCATCGCCCGAAAGGCGTAATGCCGCTCGGCGGCTGACGGAGCGCCGAGGCATGGACGACCCGGCAGCGGCCGGCAGCGGCCGGTTCCACGTCGACGCGGTGGTAGCCGTTCCCCGGGGGGTGAAGTCGAAGCGGATGCTGCGGCCCGGCTCGTACGCGCCGACCTTGTACGTGACGAAGCCATGGCCTCCCTCGGCGCCGACGCCGAGCGGGCGGTCGAAGCGCATCGGGGGCCAGGCGGGGGTGGGGAAGAGCGGGTCGTCGTCGGCCGACAGCCGGTCGATCAGGGCGCCGACGACGTCGGCAGGGGCCTGGACGATCCGCTCGTGGACGTTCCGTACCGTGCGCATCGCACATCTCCATACGGCAGCGTATGTTTCTCTCCGTACGGTACCGTACGGAACATGGCACGACTCACCGCACGGGACTGGGCGGACGCGGCGCTGACGGCAATCGGCGAGCGCGGGCTCGCCGCGGTCGCGGTGGAACCGCTCGCGGTGCGACTGGGGACCACCAAGGGCAGCTTCTACTGGCACTTCCGCAACCGGGACGCACTCGTCGAGGCGGCGCTGGAGCGCTGGGAGGAGATCTGCACGGAGGAGATCATCACCCTGGTCGAGCGCGAGCCGGACCCGGAGAAACGGCTCCGCCTGCTCTTCGCCGAGGCGACGGCCGCCGCGGCGGACGACACCCTGGAGGTCTCCCTCCTGGCCACGGCCGACCACCCCCAGGTCGCGGCAGTGCTCCGCCGTGTGACGGACCGGCGCGTCGGATACCTCACGGCGCTCTTCGAGGAGCTCGGCTTTCCGCCGGATGCGGCCGCCTTTCGCGGTCTCCTCGCGTACACGAGCTACCTCGGGCACACCCAACTGACCCACGCGGTCCCCGAGACGCTGCCCTCCGGGCCGGACAGGGGGGCGTATCTGGACGCGGCGCTGAACGCCCTGCTGCGGAGCGACGAGGGAGTGTCCTCGAAGTAGCGTCATCCGCGTGTGCCGGTGCCGCTGGGGCGTCAGGCAGACGCGCGCCTGCGGGAGGTCGTCTTCTTGGCCGCCGTCTTCTTGGCAGTGGACTTGGCGGTGGACTTGGCGGTGGACTTGGCGGTGGACTTGGCAGTGGTCTTGGCAGTGGTCTTCGCCGCCGTCGACTTGGCCGACTTGGCCGCGGCCGTCTTCTTCGCCGTCGACGTCGACTTCTTCGCGCCCGTCTCCTTGGGGGCAGCCGTGGTCGTGGCCTTGGCGGCGGTCTTGGCCGTGGCCTTGGACGGCGCCCTGGCGGGGGCCTTCTTGGCCGGCGCCTTCTTGCGGGCCTTAAGCTCCGTGACGGCCGCTACGTCCTCCGCCTCGTCCCCGCGCGCCTCCTTCGCCGCGCGGACGCTGCTCTCGAGCGCGGCCATGAGGTCGATGACCTTGCCGCCGCCCGCCGGAGCGGGCAGAGGTTCGAGTTCGACGCCTTCCGCCTTCGCGGCGATCATCTCCTCGACCGCCGCCCGGTAGTCGTCGTGCAGCGATTCGAGGTCGACCTCACCGAGCGTGTTCATCAGGGCGTCCGCCAGGTCGAGTTCGGCGTCGCGGATCGTCACCTCGGTCTCCGGAGCGACCCCCTCCGGCCGGCGGATCTCGTCCGGCCAGAGCAGTCCGTGCATGGCGATCACATCGTCGACGACCCGCAGCATGCCGAGGCGCTCGCGGCCGCGCAGCGCGAACTTGGCGACCGCGACCTTCTTGCTCCGCTTGAGAGCCTCACGCAGCAGCGTGTACGGCTTCGCCGCGGGCACCCCGTTCGCCGAGAGGTAGTACGCCGCGTCCATCTGGAGCGGATCGATCTCCGTGGCCGGCACGAAGGCGACGATGTCGATCGTCTTCGCCGTGGGCAGCGGCAGCGCGGCGAGATCCTCGTCCGTGATCGGGATCATCGTCCCGTCGGCGTCCTCGTACGCCTTGCCGATCTCCGCCGTCGCCACTTCCTCGTCGTCCAGCTCACAGACCTTGCGGTAACGGATCCGGCCGCCGTCCGCGGTGTGGATCTGCCGGAAGGAGACCGAGCGGCTCTCCGTGGCGTTGACGAGCTTGATCGGGATGCTGACCAGCCCGAAGGAGATCGCGCCGTTCCAGATGGATCGCACGTTTCATCCCTTTCGTTAGATATAGAGATGATTCATGGGATTCTCATCGTATGACGCCCATCACAGAGGTGGAGGGGCGGCGCCTGTCCCTCAGCAATCTGGAGAAGGTCCTCTACCCCGCCACCGGGACCACGAAGGGCGAGGTCCTGCACTACTACGCCATCACCGCGGACGCCTTGCTCGCCCACCTCCGGGACCGCCCACTGTCCTTCCTCCGCTACCCGGACGGCCCGGACGGCCAGCTGTTCTTCACCAAGAACCCGCCGCCCGGCACCCCCTCCTGGGTGACGGTCGCCGAGGTGCCGCGCTCCTCGCGCGAGACCGGCGAGCAGGTGGTCGTCCAGGACCTGGCGTCCCTGATGTGGGCGGCGAACCTGGTCGTGGAGTTCCACACCCCGCAGTGGCAGGTGGCCCGGCCGGCCTGGGCGGACCGGATGGTGTTCGACCTCGACCCCGGGCCGCCCGCCACCGTCGTGGAGTGCTGTGACGTGGCCCTGTGGCTGCGCGAACGGCTGGCCGCCGACGGCCTCGACGCGTACGCCAAGACCTCCGGCTCGAAGGGCCTTCATCTGCTGGTACCGCTGGAGCCGACCCCGGCGGAGGAGACGTCGGCGTACGCCAAGAGGCTGGCCGTCGAGGCCGAGGCCGGGCTCGGGGGGCTGGTGGTCCACCGGATGGCCCGCGCCCTGCGCCCCGGGAAGGTCTTCGTCGACCACAGCCAGAACGCTGCGGCCAAGACCACCGCCACGCCCTACACCCTGCGCGCGCGGCCCGAACCCACCGTGTCCGCACCCGTGACCTGGGCCGAGGTCGAGGGCTGCGACTCTCCCGAGGCGCTGGTCTTCCGGCTCGGCGACATCGCGAAGCGGCTCGACCTGTACGGAGATCTCCTCGGGCCCCTGATGGACCCCGCCGCCGCGGGCACGCTGCCATGAGCACCCACGCCATGCGCACGCTGCGCCCCCCGCTGAAGGTGGCGCTCGCCGAACCGGTGCCGGCCCTGCCGCGCGGGGAAGGACTGGCGTACGAACCGAAGTTCGACGGCCACCGGATGCTGATCTTCAAGCTGGAGGGAGCGGCCGTACTGCAGGCCCGCTCGGGGCGGATCGTCACCGGCGCCTTCCCCGATCTGGCGGAGGCCGCGCAACCGCTGGCCGACGGCACCGTGCTCGACGGCGAGGTGGTGATCTGGACCGGCGGCCGGATCGACTTCGCGGCCGTGCAGCGCCGCGCCGCGGCCACGGCGGCACGGGCCGGAATCCTCGCCCGCCGGCTGCCCGCCTCGTACGCCGCCTTCGACCTGCTCGCCGAGGAGGGCGAGGATCTGCGCTCCGCGCCGTACAGCCTGCGCAGGGAGCGGCTGGTCGGGCTGCTCGACCCGCTGGGGCCGCCGCTCCAGCCGGTGCCGATGACGACGGACCCGGAAACCGCGGCCACCTGGTACGAGACGCTCACGGCGGCCGGGATCGAGGGACTCGTGGTCAAGCACCTCCGGCAGCCCTACCGGGCCGGCTCCCGCGACTGGCGCAAGTTGCGGCACACGGACGTCCATGACGCCGCGGTGGTCGGCTTCACCGGTCCGGCGGACCGGCCTGCCGCCCTCGTCCTGGTCCTGGCGGACGACGACACCCCCGTCGTGTCGAGCCCGCTGCCGCCTGCCCTGCGGGCGCATGCGGGCGGTGTGCTGGCGGGCCGCGAGACGGGCGCCCCTGCGGGGACGGCGATGGCGATCGGCGTGGGCAAGGTGCCGTACCGCGCGGTCGCGCCGGGGCTCCTGGCCGAGGTCGAGCGCGGCACGGCGCGGCACACCGTGGCGACCGTACTGAGGCTCCGGGACGATTTGATTAATCAAGTTTGACTAGCTCGACACGACCGAGGTACATTCTCCTCACTAGTCAAACTTGAAGAGGAGAATGCGTGACCCAGCTGCCCGACACCGGTTACACCCCGACTGCCGATGAACTCGCCGACATCGAGGCGTGGTTCGCCGACTACGACGCGGCCAGTGCGCGCCGTGACATCGAGCGGATGGCCGATCTGGCGGTCTTCCCGCTCAATCTGGTCAGCGACGACTCCACGGGCAACGGCGCGGCCGCGCAGTGGGACCGCAAGCAGTTCGTCGAGACCATGACCCATGTGATGGGAGACGGCTCAGCGGACATCGGCTTCGAGTCGGTGCGGACGCCCGTCTTCCTCAGCCCGGCCATGGCCGTCGTCTTCACCGACTCGACCATGAGGATGGGCGACACCACGCAGCAGCTGCGGTACGCCGACATCCTGATCAAGCGGGACGGAAAGTGGGCGTTCCAGACCATGCTGCAGGGCGGCTGGGGGGACAACCTCCGCTAGTTCCGGCAGCGGCTCCTGGTCGTGGCAGCCGCTCCTGGTCGTGGCGGGGCTGTGCGCGCCGCCACCGCCGATGACGGTGTCATGCCCGCAGCCAGGTTCTGCGGTTGCGGGCATGCCCGTACAGCGACTCGACGTCCGCGGGCTTCAGCACTCCCCCGAGCCGGGCGAAGGAGGCCACCTCTCCCTCGGAGAGGATCCGGACGTCCGGCGGCGCGGGGACGGTTTCGAGCCGGGTCGCTCCGACGACGGCGAGCACCGGGCGTACCGCCGTGGCCAGCGCGAGCGAGGCCCGCTCGGCGCCGCGGCGGGCCCAGCGGAGCTCGGGCCGAGGTTCGTCGCGGCCCGCGGCGGCCAGCTCTCCGGAGATCCGTACGCGTCGTTTCCGGGCCGCGAACGTCCGTACCGCCAGCACCCCCGCCGGGCCGATCACCAGATGGTCGATGCGTCCCGCGCGGCTCACATCACCGGGCAGCGGCACCGAGTGGATCACCCGCCAGCCGGTGTCCTCCAGCCGGTCGAACTCCGCGCCCAGCAGCTCGTGCGCGGCCAGCTCGGCGCGCCTCGGGTCCCGGCGCCGCTCCCCGCCGCCGCCCGCCCGGGCGAGGGCGAGGTGCAGCGCCTCCCCCGGCCGGTTGGGCGCCAGATCGTCGTCGGGATCGAGGGACAGCCGCGCGAGCTCGTCGGCGGTCGGCACCGGCGGCGGGCCGACGGTCACCTCGCCGGTGACATACGGGGCGAGCGCGGCGAGGACCTCGTCGCGGAACTCGCCGAGGACCAGACTGACCCGGTGCGACTCCTGGTCGTACCAGGCCACGTTCCGCCCGCCGGGAAGGCTGACGTACAGCCGCGAACGGCCGTACGTCCGTACCGGTGTGACGCGCAGTCCGATCATCCCCGTCATCACCCCCCTCGACCATGGGAGCAGCCACGGCACGGCGGGGGCAAGAGGCCTGCCGAGGCGCGGCGGCGCTTCTTCGGCTCACACGCACAGCGTGGTTGTCGCAGTCGTGGTGCACACTCTCCCCAAGTACCTGGCTCGCGGGAGGGAACAGCGTGTTCACGGGGATCGACGAGGTCGACTGGGCCTCGATGGTGCATGCGTACGGTCCGGCGGACGATGTCCCGGGACTGTTGCGGGGGCTTGCCTCGGCGGATCCGGCGGAGCGGGAGAGCGCGCTCGACGGGATGTACGCAGCGGTGCACCACCAGGGCGATGTCTACGACTCGACGCTGGCCTGCATCCCCTTTCTGCTGGAGCTCGTCGCCAGTCCCGAGGTCCAGGACCGGGGCGCCGTCGTGGAGTTGCTCACGAGCATCGGGGGCATCGATCTGGACGGTGACGACGAACTCGACCCGGAGGACGAGGAGTTCGAGGACGCCGCGAACTATGCGATGGCGGCGGCCGCGGTGGCGGCGGGCGCGGATGTGTTCCTCGGCCTGCTCGGCGACCCGGACCCCGGCGTGCGGCTGGAGGCGCCGTGCGCGCTGGCGATGCTGCACGGCGAGCCGGCGCGGGTGCTCGCCCTGCTGCGGGACCGGCTGGATGCGGAGCCGGACACGGAGGTGCGGCTCGCACTGGTCGAGGCGGTGGGGCGGATCGCCCTGCGCCACGAGTCGCTGCGCGCGGAGGCAGTCCGGTGGCTGACGACACTGCTGGCCCCGCACCACCCGCCGGGGCTGCGCCTGTCCGCGCTGGCGCAGCTGGCGCGGTGCGCCCCGGGACGTCTCCCCGACGACATCGCCTCGACGGCGACGGCGCTGCTGCGGGCGGCGGACGGGGGCGGGGGTACGGCCGCGGGTGCGGGCTCTTGTTCGGGCGCAGGCGCGGTGTCGGGCTCTTGTTCGGGCGGGGGTGCGGGCCCGGGCGGTGAGGGCGGCGGGCCGGGGGCGCTGTGGGCGGACGATCTGCTGCGGACCCTGCACTCGGCGCTCGGCGACCGCGTCGGCGACCGGATCGCCCTGCTCACCGGCCAGTTGACCAGCGCCGACCCGATACAGCGCACGGACGCCGTGTGGATGTGTCACAGCCTGATCCGGGCCTGGCGCGGTTCGTACGACGAGGTCGTACGGCTCGTCGGGGCGCAGCTCGGCGACCCCGACCCGCGGCTGCGGGCCGCCGCGGCGATCCTGCTGGAGAGCCTCTTCGGGCTGGCCATGCCCGCGGCGGACGCGCTCGCGGACCGGGTCGCGCAGAGCGGGCTGCTCCGTGAGGGTGGCGAGGGCGGTGAGGGTGGTGAGCGCGGTCAGGGCGACCACCACGCCCTGGTCGCGCTGGCCAGACTCGGCGACCTGCGTGCCGTCCCGGCGCTCGCCGTGGCGCTGGAGCAACCGGACCTGCCGCGTGACGTGGCGTTCGCGGTGTCCTATCTGGGCGCCGCGGCCGCGCCGCTCGCGCCGGTGCTGCGACGCCGGCTCGGCGAGGTCGCGCTGGACGAACAACTCTCGGACCGGGCCGCCCCGCTGCTGCACGGGCTGGCCGCTCTGCGGGCCGTCGAGGCGCTGCCCGAGGTGCTGCGGGTGTTGCGCGGCACCCCGGCGCAGGGCGGCGAGTGGGCGACCGAGGCGGCGCTGCGGGCGCTCACGGCGTTCGGCCGCGCGGCGCTTCCGGCCGCACCGGAGCTGCGCGAGCTGCTGCGCAGCCCGTACTCGTCGGTGGCGACGGCCGCGGCGCGGGCGCTGTGGGCGGTCGCGGGCGACGCGGGCGACGGGGGCGCCACGGGTGACACCGGTGCCGTCCTGCGGGTGCTGCGCGAGCTGCTGATGGCGGACGGCCCCGACGAGCGCCGGGCGGCCGCGGCGGCGCTGGGCTTCGTCGGCCCGCGGGCGGCGGACGCCGCGCCCGCGCTGCGCGAGCTGCTCAGCTCGCGGGAGCGCTGGCTGCGCATGGACGCGGCGGTGGCGCTGTGGCGGGTCACCGGGGATGCCGGGGAGGCACTCCCGGTGCTGCGCACGGCCTGGGAGGAGAACCGGTACGGGCGCGTCGAGGTGGCCGAGTGCCTGGCCGAGATGGGCCGCGCGGCATCGGACGCGGCGCCGCTCCTTCGCGCCGAGCTCTCCCGTCCGCGCCGCCACAACGTCCTGGACGGCGGCTCCGGGAGCCACGACATCGAACAGGACGAGCGCTTGCTTGCGCTGTGCCGTGCGGCGCTGTCGGGGCGGGGCGGCCGGGCGGGGGCGGGTCTGTAGGGCGGTACGGTGCGGGGTGCCTCCGGCGGGGGCGCGGGGTGCCTCCGGCGGGGGCGCGGGGTGCCTCCGGCGGGGGCGCGGTGACGGTGTGCCCGGTGCCGTGGCGGCATCCGGTGTGTCCGTCCTCAATCGCCGGACGGGCTCGGGGTGTGCCGGTGGGTGGTGGGGCGGGGCCCCTCCGGGCTCGACTCCTCGGGACCGGCGGGTTGCCCGGTACCGCGGGAGCACCCGGTACTTCCGCCGGTCCCTGCGGGGCCGACCCTGCACGGCCCCGCCCCGGACCGTCCGCCGACTGCGGGTCGTGGGTGGTGGGTTCCGGTTCGGCCCGGGTCCGGCTCGGATGCCGGGTGTGGGTCGTGGGTAGTGGGTTCCGGTTCGGCCCGGTCCGGCTCGGATGCCGGGTGCGGGTCGTGGGTGGTGGGTTCCGGATCGGCCCGGTCCGGCTCGGATGCCGGGTGCGGGCCGTGGGTGAGGGGTCCGCTTCGGCCCGGGTCCGGCTCGGATGCCGGGTGCGGGCCCGTAGGCGGTCGGGCCACCCTCGACTTCCGTACGAATAAGGTTTGCGGGACGACCGAGCGGCCGGAGCCCCGTCCGGCCATCTGCGGTGGCCCGGCCGAGAATGGTCACCGCACGGACGACATCATCTTCCTCGCGGCCTCGTCCCGGCCGCGTGAAGTGATGTGACACGCAGCACCAGCAGGGAGCCCCTTGAGCCCGTTCCGCACCGTCATCGGCGCAGCGCTGGCGGCCACGGCCGCCGCACTGCTGCTGTCCGGCTGCCAGGACGCGGGCGGGCTGGAGAGCGCGGGCGCGACCCCGACCGCCATCGGCCCGGTCGAGCTGTGGCCCGAGTTGCCGCCGATCTCCGCGCCTCCGGTCGACTACGGCGAGAGTGACACTCAACACGTGCCCGGCATCAAGGTGCCGGACGGCGATGTCCGCACCGTGGACCCGGTCGCCGTCGTCCAGGCCGAGGTGAAGGCCGACCCCGGCGAGGTCACCGGCGTCGACGGGCTCTACGCCCGGACCGCCCGGCAGATCCGCGACTGCGGAACGAAGCCGAAGGCCTGCCCGATACTCAAGCCGTACTACCGGGATCTCACCGGCGACGGAAAGGACGAGCTGATCGTCGGCATCACCCTGCCCGAACAACAGACCGCGATTCGCATCTACATGCCGGAAAAGGGCGGGCTGACGCGCATCATGGCGCACACGGAGCCGATCGTCAGCGTGGAACTGGCCGGGCGAAACCTGATCACGCGCGCCGTTTCGGCGGGCATCCCCGGCTACGAGTACCGGACCGCCTGGTCCTGGGACGAGCAGCAGCGCACGATGCTCCCCACCCGTGACGAGATCGTCCGGGTCAAGCCCGCCAAGCCCGGCAGGCAGAAGCCGTCGGCGGACGCCCGATGACCCGTCGCTCCACCCCGCGGCGCAGGCGGCCGCGGCTGCCCTCCTGGACCGCGACGCTGACCTGGAAGGCCGCGGTCTTCATCACCGTGATGTGCTGCGCGCTCGCGGCACTGCTCGGCGCGCTGGTGCATGTGTCGGTGACCCAGCAGACGGTGGACCAGGCCCGCGAGAAGGCCCTGGCCCGACTGGAGGACGTGACGCGGGCGTACGAGGCGGGCGAGCCGGTCGGGCGGTTCGGCGCGGTGGATCCGCCGGGGATGCCGGGCGAGCTGCGGGCTCTCGCCCTGCGTGGGCAGCGTGGCACGGTGGTCGCCGACTTCAGGGGGCGGCCGACGATGTGGGCGGCGGGCCCGGCCGACGGCCGCGCGATCGCGGTGCGCATCGACTACACGCTCAGCGCGAGCACGATCTCCGGCCTGGACCGGGCGATCCTCGGCTCCTCGGTGCTGGCGATCGGCGCCACGCTGCTGGTGGGGGCGTTCGCGGTGACCCGGGTCACCCGGCGGCTGCATCTGACCGCGCAGGTGGCGCGGCGGATCAGCGCGGGCGATCTGGACGCGCGTGTCAACGATCCCCGCACGAAGGACCCTTCACGCCCCGAGGACGAAGTGGCCACGGTCTCCGGCGCGCTGGACACCATGGCTTCCACGCTCCAGGGAAAGCTGCTGAGCGAGCAGCGTTTCACCGCCGATGTGGCGCACGAGTTGCGCACCCCGCTGACCGGGCTGTCCGCCGCGGCCGAGCTGCTGCCGCCGGGCCGCCCCTCCGAACTGGTGCAGGACCGGGTGCGGACGATGCGGGCGCTGACCGAGGATCTGCTGGAGATATCGCGCCTGGACGCGGGCGGTGAGACCGTCGATCTCGACATCCACGAACTGGCTCCGCTGGTGGAGCGGCTGGTGCGGATGGTGCGGGCCTCCGGTGCGGAGACGGAGCTGCGGATCGTGAACCCGGCACGGGTCGAGACCGACAAGCGCCGGCTGGAGCGGGTGCTCGGCAATCTGATCACCAATGCTCACAAGCACGGGGCGCAGCCGGTGACGGTGTCGGTGGACGGGCCGGTGGTCTCGGTCCGCGACCACGGCACGGGCTATCCGGAGTATCTGCTGGAGCACGGCCCGCAGCGGTTCCGTACGGAGTCGGGCGGCAAGGGCCACGGCCTCGGACTGACGATCGCGGTGGGGCAGGCCGCGGTGATCGGCGCGGAGCTGGTGTTCGCCAACGCGTCGGAAGGCGGGGCGGTCGCCAGGCTGAGACTTCCCGAGTACGTCCACCTCGCGGACTGCCCGGACTCCACTGCTCCATCGGGCTTCGCGACTTCGTCGGGCTGCTCGAAGAACGACGGACCGGCCGCGCAGGGCGCCGGCGCCGACCACCCCGCCGCCGACATGGAACCCATTACGTCCATGGATAAGCGGACATAAGACGCCCTCTTGCTACGTTGCGGGACATGACCGCAACGACAGCGGACGCTCCCCCACCCGCACTTCACCCGCCGAAGCAGCGGGGTGTGGAGCTCTCGCTCCTGGTCTGCGCCGTCCTCATCTCCGTCTACGGCTACGTCGGTGTCGGCCTCGCCAGGAACGGCGCCGTCCCGTCCGATGCCGTCGCCTACGGCGCGGGCCTCGGTCTGCTCGCCCTGCTCGCGCATCTCGCCGTGCGGATCCGCGCCCCGTACGCGGACCCGCTCCTGCTCCCGATCGCGGTGCTCCTCAACGGCGTGGGGCTGGTGCTGATCTACCGGCTCGACCTGGAGACACCCGGCGACCGGGCCGCCCCCACCCAGCTGATCTGGTCCACGCTCGGCGTCGCGCTCTTCATCGCGGTCGTCGTCCTGTTGCTCGACCACCGGATCCTGCAGCGGTACGCGTATCTCTCGGTCGCCGCCGCGCTCGGTCTCATGATCGTGCCGATCCTCTTCCCGGCGGTGAACGGCGCCCGGATCTGGATCCGGATCGGCGGATTCTCCTTCCAGCCGGGCGAGTTCGCGAAGATCCTGCTCGCGCTGTTCTTCGCCGCCTATCTCGCCGCCAACCGCAACGCCCTCGCCCACACCGGCCGCCGGATCTGGCGGCTCCAGCTCCCCACCGGCCGGGTGCTCGGCCCGATCGTCACGATCTGGCTGGTCAGCGTCGCCGTCCTGGTGCTGGAGCGGGATCTCGGCACCTCGCTGCTGTTCTTCGGGCTCTTCGTGATCATGCTCTACGTCGCGACGGGCCGGACCGGCTGGATCGCCGTGGGGCTGCTGCTCGCGGGCGTCGGGGCGTTCGCCGCCGGCGCCCTCGAACCGCATGTGCACAGCCGTGTCGAGGACTGGCTCGATCCGTACGCCTCCATCGACGCGGGCCAGGGGCCGAGCCAGCTCGCCCAGTCGATGTTCTCGTTCGCCGCCGGAGGCGTCTTCGGCGCCGGGCTCGGCGCGGGCCACTCGGTCCTCATCGGCTTCGCCGCCAAGTCCGACTTCATCCTGGCGACCGCCGGCGAGGAGCTTGGGCTGGCCGGACTCACCGCCGTCTTCCTGCTGTACGCGCTGCTGGTGGCCCGCGGCTACGGCGCGGGCCTCGCCCTGCGCGATCCTTTCGGACGCCTCCTCGCCGTGGGTCTGGCCGCCATCCTCACCGTCCAGGTCTTCGTGATCGCGGGCGGGGTGATGGGGCTGATCCCGCTGACCGGAATGGCCATGCCGTTTCTGGCGCAGGGCGGTTCCTCCGTCGTCACCAACTGGATCATCGTCGCGCTGCTCATCCGGGTCAGCGACTCGGCACGCGCCCCGCACCCCGAGCCCGTCGAGACCGGGGTCATCGCGCCCGCCGCCACGCCGGGCACCCCCGAGGAGGCACGATGACCGGCTACATCCGGCGTGCGGCCGCGCTCTGCCTGCTGCTGCTCGTCGCGCTGCTCGTGAACGCCGTGCGCGTACAGGTCCTCCAGGCCGGCGAGCTCAACGCCAGCCCGGCCAACCGACGCCCGGAGATCGCCCGTTACGACGAGCCGCGCGGCGACATCATGGTCGGCTCGCAGCGCATCACCGGCTCCAAGGACACCGGCCAGCAGCTGCGGTACGAGCGCACGTACCGGCACGGCCCGATGTACGCGCCCGTCACCGGCTTCGCCTCCCAGACGTACGGCACGACGCTGCTGGAGCACGCCGAGGACCCGGTCCTGTCCGGCACCGATCCGCTGCTCGCCCCGCTCCCCTTCTGGAACGACATCACCCGCTCCGAGCGGCCCGGCGGCAAGGTCGTCACCACCATCAGGGCCTCGATGCAGCAGGCCGCGTACGACGGCCTCGGCGGCCGGCGTGGCGCGGTCGCCGCGCTCGAGCCGTCGACCGGCAGGATCCTGGCGCTCGTCAGCAGCCCCTCGTACGACCCCGGAGTGCTCTCCGGCAACAGCGCGGCCGTCACGGCCGCCTGGAAGCGGCTCAACGGGTCGGAGAGCCGTCCGATGCTCAACCGGGCCATCCGGCAGACGTATCCGCCCGGCTCCGCCTTCAAGATCGTGACGGCGGCGGCGGCGCTGGAGGCCCGCGTCGTCACGGATGTGGACGCCCCGACCGACACGCCTGATCCGTATCGGATCCCGGGCACGCGGACGGAGCTCCCCAATCCGGTGCCCGGCTGCGAGAAGGCGTCGCTCGTGTACGCGATCAAGTGGTCGTGCAACACGGTGATGGCGAACCTGGGGACGAAGGTGGGGCTGGCGGGGATGCTGGAGACGGCGGGCCGGTTCGGGTTCAACGACGGCGGACTCCGGATTCCGTCCCGGGTCGCCATGTCCAACTTCGACCGGCGGATGAGCGTGGACCAGCTGGCGCTGTCGTCCATCGGCCAGTTCGACACGAGTGCCACGCCGTTGCAGATGGCGATGGTCTCGGCGGCCGTCGCCAACGGAGGGGAGCTGCCGTACCCGCATCTGATCGAGCGGACGACGACCTGGGACGGCGACACGGTCCGGGAGACACCGCGGCGGTCGTATCAGCGGGCGATGAACCCGGTGACGGCGCAGGAGCTGCAGCGGCTGATGGTCGAGGCGGTCGAGAAGGGGACGGGCACGCGCGCCCAGATCGCCGGAGTGACGGTCGGCGGGAAGACGGGCACGGCCCAGAACGGCGTCGGCAACCGCGGCACGCCGTACGCCTGGTTCATCGCCTGGGCTTCGCAGAAGCGGGAGGTGAGCCGCCCGGTGGTGGCGGTCGCGGTGGTCGTCGAGGACCCGGAGGCGGCCGGCGCCGAGATCAGCGGCGGGGGCGACGCGGCGCCGATCGCGAGAGCGGTGATGGTGGCGGCGCTGCGGAAGCCCTGACCGGGTTGCCGGTCTGCGGATGCGAGCGCGGATGCGATGCGAGTGCGGAGGCGAGTGCGGAGGCGGGGTGCGGTCGGTCTCGGTCCTCGGAACGGGGCGGACGGCCGGGCTGCGGCCGCTTATCGTGCGGCCATGACGACTGAGCAACCGCCCTACGAGCTGGCCCAGGTGAACATCGCACGGCTCACATTCCCGCTGGACTCCCCCGAGTTGAAGGACTTCGTCGACGCCCTCGACCCGGTGAACGCCGTTGCCGACGAGGCCGACGGCTTCATCTGGCGGCTCCAGAGCGGTTCCGGCAACGCGACGGACGTGCCCGTCTTCGGCGACGAGTGGCTGATCGTCAACATGTCGGTATGGCGCGACACCCATGCGCTGACCGCCTTCATGTACCAGGGACAACACCGCGAACTGCTGTCGCGCCGCTACGAGTGGTTCCAGCGGGTGGAAGAGGCGATGACCACGATGTGGTGGGTGGAGGCGGGCCACCGCCCGACCGTGGAGGAGGCCGAGAAGCGCCTCCTCCATCTGCGGGAGCACGGCCCGACACCGCACGCGTTCACGCTGCGCACGACATTCCCGCCGGGCTCCGAGTGAGGCGCCTCGGCTTCGAGGGGCGGCTGCCTCGGCCGGTCCGGGCCGGCAGGCATGCCGACCCTCGGCCGGTCAGGCGCGGGGCTTCCGCCGGTTGATCGCGGTCAGGTCGATCTCGATGGGGAAGGGACGGTCGAGCTTGAGCTGATTGTGGTGGATGCCGGTCAAGCCGTACGACAGGGTTGCGGGATCGAGTTCGTAGACGTACACGACAGGAAGGCCGTCGTTCTCCTCCACGCGCCAGAAGTGCCGGATGTCTGCCTGCGCGTATTTGCGAGGCTTCACGTCCCGGTCACGTTCCACGGATTCCTCGGAAACGACCTCGACGGCCAGGATGACGTCCTCGGGCAGGAGCCGGGTCCGCTTGGGGCCGGTGTCGGCATCAGCACGGGTCACCAGGACGTCCGGCTCCAGGCGGTTGCGGTCGCCGAGCGTGACGGTGAACTCACGGTACACATCGAACTCGTCAGGTGCCTGGTCGAACAGGGACGAGTCCAGCAGACGGACGGTACGCATGTGAAAGACAGTCTGCGGACTCACGAGAACGAGGCTCCCGTCGATCAGCTCCGTATGCGGAGGAAGATTCGGAAGCCCGTCGAGGTCGTCCGCCGTCCACCCGCCACCCGGCGGACGGGCCCACTCATAGTCCTCGTCCAGCCCGTACTCGCGTGCGGCGCTCATGGTTGCTCCCATGCGACGGAGTCTGCCTGGTACCACCAGCGTACCCAGCCGGAACCGGAGATCGTCCTCCGAACGGGTGATCAGTGGTCGAGGCAAGGCCCCGGAGCAACTCAGGCCGCCCCGCCTGCCTCAATCGCCTCCTCCACCTCGGCCACCCGCTCCGCCTCCTCGGCCGCGAAGCGCTCCCGGTCCAACTGTTCCGCGAGCTCCTCGTCCTGGGTCATCAGCAGGTCGAGGTTGGAGTCGCCGAGCTCGAAGACGCCCATGTCGACGTACGCCTTCTGCAGCCGCTCGCCCCACAGGCCGATGTCCTTCACGCACGGCACGATCCGGCTGAAGAGCAGCTTCCTGAAGAGGTGGAGGAATTCGGACTGCTCGGTGTACTCCTCCGCCTCCTTGCGCGGGATACCGAAGTCCTCCAGCACCTCCAGGCCCCGGATGCGGTCGCGCATCAGGTAGCAGCCCTCGATGACGAATTCCTCGCGCTCGCGCAGCTCCGCGACCGTGAGCTGCTTGTAGTAGTCGCGCAGCGCCATCCGTCCGAAGGCGACGTGCCGGGCCTCGTCCTGCATGACGTACGCCAGGATCTGCTTGGGCAGCGGCTTATCGGTCGTGTCGCGGATCATGCCGAAGGCGGCGAGAGCGAGGCCCTCGATGAGCACCTGCATGCCGAGGTACGGCATGTCCCAGCGGGAGTCGCGCAGGGTGTCGCCGAGCAGACCCTGGAGGTTGTCGTTGATCGGGTAGAGCATGCCGATCTTCTCGTGCAGGAAGCGCCCGTAGATCTCGGCGTGCCGGGCCTCGTCCATGGTCTGGGTGGCGGAGTAGAACTTCGCGTCGAGATCGGGCACGGATTCGACGATCCGCGCCGCGCACACCATGGCGCCCTGCTCGCCGTGGAGGAACTGGCTGAACTGCCAGGCGGAGTAGTGCCGGCGCAGCTCGCCCTTGTCCTTCTCGGTCATCTTCGACCAGTGGCGGGTGCCGTAGAGGCTGAGGGCTTCGTCGGGGGTGCCGAGCGGGTCGTACGGGTCCACCTCCAGGTCCCAGTCGATCCGCTTGGCGCCGTCCCACTGCTTGTCCTTGCCCTTCTGGTAGAGGGCGAGGAGGCGGTCGCGGCCGTCGTCGTACTCCCAGCTGAAGCGAGCGGCTCCGGAGGCCGGGACGGACCAGATGGGGTCGTCGGGGGTGTGGGTGTAGAGGTCACGTGTCGGCACGAACGGCTCCTTCGCCTCAGCTGACGGTCCGTCTGACGTCCCTTGGCAGGCTCACACGTTGGTAGACGCTCAGTCAACAAGTCCCGCGCAAGGGATTGACGGCGTTACTGACGCGCAGTCTCATAAGGACCATGACGACTGTGCCACCACGCGATCTCACCGCCCTCCGCGACGCCCTCGGCCCGCTGCGGGACCGCGAACAGGTCGCCGCCCGCCTGCTCGAGTCCTCCGCGAAGCACTCCTTCGACCCCGACAAGGAGCTCGACTGGGAGGCCCCGATCGAGGACGGCAAATGGTTCTGGCCGCCGGAGCTGGTGTCCCTGTACGACACCCCGCTGTGGAAGAGGATGTCCGAGGAGCAGCGGATGGACCTGGCGCGGCACGAGGCGGCGTCACTCGCCTCGCTCGGCATCTGGTTCGAGATCATCCTCATGCAGCTGCTGGTGCGGCACATCTACGACAAGTCGGTGACCAGCAATCATGTGCGGTACGCGCTCACCGAGATAGCGGACGAGTGCCGGCATTCGATGATGTTCGCGAAGATGATCCAGAAGGGCGGCGCCCCCGCGTATCCCGTGCCGCGGGTCTACCACAACCTGGCGCGCGTCCTGAAGACCGTCTCCACGACGCCCGGTTCCTTCGCGGCGACGCTGCTCGGCGAGGAGATCCTCGACTGGATGCAGCGGCTGACCTTCCCGGACGAGCGCGTCCAGACCCTGGTGCGGGGCGTGACACGGATCCATGTGGTGGAGGAGGCGCGGCATGTGCGGTACGCCCGCGAGGAACTGCGCCGCCAGATGGTGACCGCGCCCCGCTGGGAGCAGGAGTTCACCCGGATCAGCTGCGGCCAGGCGGCGCGGGTCTTCTCCGTCTGCTTCATCAACCCCCAGGTGTACGAGAACGTCGGCCTGGACCGGCGGCAGGCCGTGGCCCAGGTCAAGGCGAGCGGCCACCGCCGCGAGGTGATGCAGACGGGCGCGAAGCGACTCACGGACTTCCTGGACGAGATCGGTGTGCTGCGCGGGGCGGGCCGCAGGCTGTGGAAGAGCTCGGGGCTGCTGGCCTGAGCAGGCGCACAGGAACCCTGGGACCGCCCCGTCCCACGGACGAGATCGGGTGTTCCAGCTTTCCCGCCGCTCTTCACCGAGGAGCAGGGCGGCAGCGAACACGACCGCACGATGTTGCATGTCACGAGCCGACGCAGCCCCTTCATCGGCAGTCAGGCGCATACGGATATCTGGACCAGCGACCCTGCCTGAGGCTGCGACGGCCCTGTCTCGCCGGTTCGGCGGCGCCCGGGACGCCCGGCCCTCCGTACGGTGCGGCGGCATCGGGATCACTCGCGGTTCCTTCCGTGCCGGGCCTGCGTCAGCAGCTCGGCCACGACATCGTTCGCGCCGTCGTCAGCCTGCCGAACGAGTAGCGCACGAAGCTGGTTGTCCGGAGTGTCAGTCCCGGGCCACAGCGCCGACGTCGGCTTCGGACCAGGCTCCTCGACCATCGGCAGTGGATCGCCGAGCACGCCGAGCGGTTCCGGCGGCGCTGACCAGTCTCAGCGGAACGCGGCGATGTTGCGGGCGGCCCAGTCGGCGAACGGGCGCGGGGCACGGCCGAGGACCCGCTGGACGTCCGGGCTGATGCGCAGCTCGGCCGGGCTCGGGGAACCGAGGATGTCCAGGGTGTCCTCGGCGAGTTCGACCGGCATGCTTCGGGCCATGGCGGCCTTGGCCTCGTCGCGGGTGAGGTCGTTGAACCGTACTGGCGAGCCCAGCGCGGCGGCGATGGCCTCCGCCTGCTGGTGCGGCGTGATCACCTCCGGGCCGGTCAGCTCGTACACGCCGCCGGTGTGTCGGTCATTCAGCAGGCAGGCCGCCGCGACCTCGGCGATGTCCGCCGGGTCGATGATCGGCACCCCGACGTCACCGAAGGGCGCGGCGACGACGCGCCGCGCGCGGACGGACTCGGCCCACCACAGGGCGTTGGAGGCGAAGCCGCCCGGCCGCAGGATGGCCCACTCCAGGCCGGACGCCCGCAGCACGTCCTCCACCGCGCGCATCGCGATCCGCGTCGGGCCGAAGGGCCTGGTCGCCACGCCCTGCGAGGAGAGCAGGACGACCCGGCGGACCCCGCTGACTGCGGCTTCGCCGATGATGCCGGCCGGGCCGGCTCCGGCGGCGTGCATGTCGCCGGACAGCAGCACGAACAGCGCCTTCGCCCCGGCCAGCACGGGCTGGAGGCCGGCCGGCTCGGCCAGGTCGGCCGCCACATGGCGGACGCCGTCCGGCACCGCCGCCGCGTGTCGTGACACCGCCGTCACCTGCTGGCCCGCCTCGGCCAGCGCCCGCGTCAACGGCCGTCCCACATTGCCGGTAGCCCCGGTCACCACGATCATGATCAGCTCCTTGTCCGGTGTCCTGTGTGACCTTCACGCTAGGAGCCGGGCTAACTTTTGATAAGGACATACCTTGAGGTAAGCTCCTCACATGACGGGAGGCGCGCAGCTCATACAGGCCGAGACGGGGAAGACGTATGAGGTGTTTCACACCGACTGCCCCGCGCGCGATGTGGTCGACCATGTGACCAGCAGGTGGGGCGTCTGGGTGTTGATCTCGTTGCGGAGCAACGACCTCCGGTTCTACGAGCTGCGCGAGAGCATCCAGGGCATCAGCGAGAAGATGCTCGCCCAGACCCTGCGCGCGCTGGTCCAGGACGGCCTGGTCTGGCGGGCGGTCCAGCCGACGGCGCCGCCCCAGGTCACGTACGGGCTCACCGAGTTCGGTCGGGAGGTCGGCGAGCCGCTGGAGGAGCTGTTCGACCGGATCACACGGCGACTGGCGCCGCGCAAGGCGGGATAGGCACGCGCCGTCTCCGGACAGCCGCCGTCTCCGGGCAGCCGGGGCCCGGGGACCGCCGACACGACCGGTCCGCCCTTCCGCACGTGAGCGCCACCCGGCAGGGAAAGGAACTCAACGTCACATGACGCAACCCCCGCCCCACACCCGACGCCGACGCCTGCGCCTGCGCCTGCGCCTGGGCATGCTCGTCACCAGCAACCGCTTCCGGCCGCCGGCGCTGCTCGCCAGGATCGCCGCGACCGTCGACACCGTTTCCGGCGGACGCCTCGACTTCGGTACCGGCGCCGGCTCACGCCCCGGCCACCCCGCTGCGCACCGCGAGTCCGCATCCGTGCCGGGGCCGACCGCACCCCGACCCCGGGGCGGAGGGCGGTATTCCGCGATGGGGCGCGCGGGGGCGGCGGTTACGCTGCGGGTATGACCCCGAGTGCTCCCGCCGCGAATCGCGCGTACCGGCGCCTCAGCGTCGAGGAGCGGCGCAGCCAGCTCCTGCGCGCCGCCCTGACGCTGTTCGCGCACCGGGCGCCCGAAGAGGTGTCGCTCGACGACGTCGCCGAGGCCGCCGGAGTCTCGCGGCCGCTCGTGTACCGGTACTTCCCCGGCGGCAAGCAGCAGTTGTACGAGGCCGCCCTGCGCAGCTCCGCGGACGCGCTCGTGCTCTGCTTCGCCGAGCCCTCCGCCGGCCCTCCCACCGAACGCCTCGGCCGGGTCCTGGACCGCTATCTCGTCTTCGTCGACGAACACGACGCCGGGTTCAGCGCCCTTCTCCAGGGCGGCAGCGTCGCCGAGACATCCCGTACCGGCGCGATCGTCGACGAGGTTCGCCGCGCCGCCGCCGAGCAGATCCTCGTCCACCTCGGTGTCCCGGAACCGGGGCCCCGGCTGCGGATGATGGTCCGCACCTGGATCGCCGCGGTCGAGGCGGCTTCGCTGATCTGGCTCGACGAGGAGAAGCGCCCACCGGTCGGGGAGCTGCGGGACTGGCTCGTCGACCATCTCGTCGGCCTGCTGGCGGCGACGGCCGCGACCGACGAGGAGACGGCGGGCGTCGTCAGGGCGCTGCTGGCGATGGAGGGTCCGTCGGGGCCCGTCGGGACGCTGGCCCGCCGGGTGATCCCCGTCCTGGAAGACGCGGACCACCTGCTGCGCGAAGAGACGTGACCGCGGGCCTGAGCGAGACTGGGCGGGTGAGAAGCGAGAACACCCCTTTCGTCGGCGGGCCCCTGGACGGGCGGGTACTGCCCGTGCTCGTCGGCCCCACCGGCAACCCTCCGCTCTGGTACGAGGTGCCGGTGCCCGACGACGACGGCGGGCAACCCACCGTGTACGCGTACCGCCGCGTCCCCTCCGGCCACACCAAGCGGCTCGGGCTGCCGCGCGGCTGGAAGTACGAGTACGCTCCGGGCGGCCGGGAGCGCCGCACGCTCAACTGGCCCTGGTCCAAGCCGAAGCGGGCCGAATAGGATCAAGCCCACCGCACCGCCAGGGGGGAGCTCGCCGATGCAGCCGATGCAGCCGTTGGAGTCGCCGCAGCCGTTGCAGGACGGCGATCCACCGCGCATCGGCCCGTACGACACGCTGTCGCGCTTCCGGGAGACCGCGAGCACCGTCCAGTACCTCGCGCGGTCCGGGACCGACGGCGCCACCGTCGTCGTCTCCCTCGCCCGGCCCGGGCTCGCCGGGCTGTCCGCGTTCCGGCACCGCTTCGAGGCGGAGGCCCGTACCGCGGATCGGCTGAGCGGCGGCTGGGTCCTCGCACCCGTCGCCACCGGCGGGGACGGGCCACAGTTGTGGACGGCCGCCTCGTACGTCCCGGCGATCACGCTCGGCGAGGCGATCGCGCTCGCGGGCCCGCTCCCGGAGCACGCGGTACGCACCCTGGGCGCGGGCCTCGCCGAGACGCTCTCGCGGGTCCACGCCACCGGCACCGTGCTCCACGGCCTCGCCCCGCAGACCGTCCTGCTGGCGGCGGACGGCCCCCGGCTCGCGGCCTTCGGCGCCCTGGGCGCGGCCGCCCACGCCGAAGCGGGCCCCGGCGGACAGCTGTCCGTACGCCTCGGCTACCTCACTCCGGAACAGCTCGCGGGCGAGAAGCCCGGCACGGCGTCCGACATCTTCGTCCTCGGCCTGCTGCTGGCGTACGCGGCGACGGGTGCGACTCCGCTCGCCGGCGGCACGGCCATCGCCGACGCGGAGCCCGAACTCGACGCCGTCCCCGAGGGGTTGCGCGACCTCGTGGCCTCCTGCCTGGCCAAGTCCCCGGCGGCACGCCCGACGGCCGGCAGCGCCGCGGCCACCCTGGCCCTGGAGGGAGCGGCGGCCCTGGCCAAGGACGGGTGGCTTCCGGAGCCGCTGCTGACGGCCCTGGCGGACCAGGCGGCCGCGGTGTCCTCCCATCTGGGGCCGCCCGGCCAGGACGCGTCTGCCGGCGGGACGCCCGCGCCGGGCAGCGAAGCCGCACCCGCCGGCCGCGCCTTCGCGCAGGCGCACGGTGAGAGCGAGCTGGACAACGGCTCGCCCGCCGAGGACACAGGGCCCGCCACTGCCATCGAAACACCCGCACCCGAACACTTCCCACCCGCCGACGGCGCACCGCGCGCCGAGGGCAAGCAGACCGAAGGCACGCCCACCGAGGACACAGGGCCCACCAGCACCGTCGAAACACCCGCACCCGAACACTTCCCACCCGCCGACGGCGCACCGCACGGCGAGAGCGCGCAGACCGAAAGCGGGCCCGCCGAGCCGCGGCCGCCGGCACAGACCGGGGATACGCAGCCCCAGGACGCCCCGGCCGCCGGCACCGCGGCTCCCGCCGATGCTGTCGGCGCGCCGGCGCTGCCGCCCGGCGCGGGGAGTGGCCGAAGCACCCTGGCGCTCGGTGCCGTCGGCGCGCGCGCCGCCGACAGGGTCACCGCGCCCCTGGGTGTCCCGAGGGCCCGGCCTGCCGCGGAGGCCGGTGTGGCGGCCCCGGGAGCGGGTGCGCCCGGTCTCGCCGGCTGGGTGAGGCAGCCGGACAGCGCCCCGCCGGGCAACGAGGCGCACCCCGCCGCCCCCAAATCCGCCCTCACCGCCTCCGTGCTCGCCGCCAAGGCCGGGGCCGAGCGGCGGGCCGTGGTGGTCGGGGCCGTGGCCGGGGCCGTCGGGCTGGTGGTCGGCGGTGGGCTGGGCCTGGCCCTGGGTGGCGGGGACGGAGAGGCCGCGGCACCGGCCGCCGCCGGACCGGTGCCCGCGGCGAAGCCGGTGCCCGGAGTGCCTCCCAGGCCCCTGTGGGCGTACCGGCACCCCACCGCCGGGTCGCTGCAGGCGGCAGCATGGCGCGACCGCGTGTTCGTCGTGACCGACGCCCGGCAGAGCACCGGGGTCGATCTGCGCACCGGCCGCCGGCTGTGGACGCAGCCCGCCGCCGCGGCCGCGCACCGTCCCGTCGTCGCGGGTGACAGCCTGTTCGTCATCGGCGCCACGCACTTCGTGTGGCTCTCCCCGCAGGACGGCACGGTCCGGCACCGCGTGCCCGCCCCGGCCCACGTCAGCGCCGTGGCCGCCGCCGAGGGCCCGTTCGTCTGGTTCACCGGGACCGCGGGCTCCCGGACGTACCTCTTCGCGTACGACGTCGTCGCGCGCAAGGAGCTGTGGCGTGCCCAGGTCCCGAACGGCCGCGGCAGGAACGCCGTCCCGCGCTACCAGGGCATCGCCGTCCGCCCCGACGGGATCCTCGTACGGCAGGACAGCGACTCGCTCACCCCGCAGCAGCAGAAGGTGAACAAGGGCAGGTCGCTGTTCGCCCTGTACGACCGGACCACCGGCAGCCGCCGCTGGGGCAAGTACTTCGGCGCCGTCCACCAGGGCGCCTCCGTGTCCGGCGATCCCTTGGGGCGGCTGTACGCGGCGGCGGACGACGCTCTCCACGCGTACGACACGGGCAGCGGCAAGCATCTGTGGCGGGCTGCCGGCGCGTCCGGCGAAGGCGTGGTCCAGGACGACACGCTCTACGTCCCGACCGCCGGGCATCAGCTCCTCGCGCTGGACGCGGCGACGGGCGCCACCCGCTGGACGCAGTCCACGGAGGCCGGCGGCGACGGACGGCCGCGTGTACTGCTCCCCACGGGCGGGCGTACCGCGCTGGTCCTGGAGTCCACACAGGTCACGGCCTTCGCCGCGGCGGACGGCAGTCGGCTGTGGAAGTTCCAGGACGCGGGTGGCCGCGCACCCGCCTCCGGCTACCGGGGGGTGGTGGCCGGGGGCACCGCCGTGGTGTGGCGCGACCGAACCTTCTACGCGCTGCCGGCCGGCCGATAGCAAGGCCGCCACGCCGGGCAAGGGTCCGGTCGGCCCGTCGCGGGTGACCGCGTTGGGCCGGTTCGGCCACTCGTGCGGTCGTCATACGGGTATGGCCGCATCATCTCCTGTGGAACCCACCGGAGGTGATCGCATGTCGGGCACAGTGCTTCGGTCCGTCCGTACGGCCGCGCTGGCGACGGCGCTGGCAATGGCACTCGCGACCACACCGGCGGCCGCCCGGCCCCCCGGCCCTCCGTCGACGACGGCGCACGCGACGCCCGGGGCGCCCGGGGGGCCCAGGGGGCCCGAAGCGTCCGCGCCCGACGCGGCGGCTCCGGAGGGCATCGCCCAGCTCCTCACCGAGCTCCAGGAGCTGTACCGGCAGGTGGAGGAGGCGGGCGAGGCGTACGACGCGACCGAGGAGCAGCTCACGGCACAGACCGCCGAGACGCGGCGGCTCAACACCGATCTGGCCAGAGCCCGCGTCGCCGTCGCCCGCAGCCGTGGTGACGCCGGACTGCTGGCCAGCCGGCAGTACCAGGGCAGCTCCGAACTGTCGGTGTATCTCCACCTCCTGCTGGCTCGCGACCCTCAGCGCGCCCTGGACCAAAGCCATCTGATGGAGCGTGCGGCCAGCAGCAAGCGGGCGACGATCGCCCGGCTGGAGAGCACTGCGCAGTACGCGAACGCGCTGGCTACGCGTTCCCGCAAGGCGCTCGACCTCCAGCAGGCGCTGACCGAGAAGCGGCGCGAGCGGCGCGACACGATGGAGGCCCGGCTGAAGGAGGTCGAGGCGATGCTGGCCTCGCTCTCCGCCCAGGAGCTGGCCGCACTCGGCGCGCTGGAGCGCCGGATCGGCACGCCGTAAGCAGGGCTGTCCTGCGTTTGCCGGGGTGCAGGGGCGGGCGCAAGGTGATAGAGGGTGCGCAGAGTGCTCGGGAGCTGGTGATGCGACAACCCGGTCGGCTGACGGCTTCGCTCACAGCGCTGGCCGCGGCGCTGGTCCTCGTCTCCACGGGCGCGGGCGGGAGCGTGGCAGGCGAGCCCCCGCCGACGCCCACCGACCCGGGCCCCACAGCGTCCGGAGATATGGAGGAGCGGCTCGGGCAGTACCGGCCGGAGCCCGGCGAGGGCAGTACGCAGTGGGAGAACTCCGGCGTGGACCCCCGGACGGCTCAAGGGCTCGCCATGTATCTCAGGGCCGTTCTGGACGACATCCATACCTACTGGACGGGCTACTTCCGGGCCAATGACATGGAAAAGCCGTCCGTCGTGTACTACACCCCGCTCCCCGGGGACAGCATCACCACGGAATGCCTGGACACACCGGTCGTGCACGACACGCCACAGGGCGCCTTCTACTGCCCTCTGGACGTCAGAACGGATGCCGAGGGAAACACCCACACGGGCGCCGTCTACTTTCCGCCGACGACCCTCGTGAAGGACAGCACGAGCAAATTCGCGATCGCCGTCATCGCGGCGCACGAGTACGGCCACGACATCCAGCAGGAGCTCATGGAAAAGGCAGGCCTGCCGGACATCGTGGCGATGAAGGACGACGAGCCGGTGCTGGAGGACGGCGACACCGTCCGGGTGAAGGAGAGCGAGCTGCTCGCCGACTGCTTCGCCGGCACCTGGGTCAGGTCCGCATACCGGCAGGGTGACGTGACCCCCGCCAACATCCGGCAGGCCGTCGAGGCCCTGGCCGATGCGGGTGACCTGGTACCGGGCCCCGAGCGTCCTCACGGGACCGCGGACGAACGCACCAGTGCTTTCAAACTGGGCTACGACGCCGGTCATCCATTGGCCTGCATGCGGCAGTACTGGGTCACTCACGAGTGGTCGTAGCGGCTGCGCTCCCGATCTCGCAGCCGATGGCGTCGAAACTGTCAAGTCCCGAATTTCAGCGGCATGACGGGATTCGCCCGACGGGGCTCAATGGATACACGGGTTCACGCAGAACCGGTGGCCCACCGGCATCGTCGGGAACAGCCCCGACGGCGCGATTTCACCCTTTTCACGAGGAGTACTCCCATGTCCCGTACCCGACGTATTGTTCTGCTCACCGCCGCGACCGCCCTGGCGGCAGGGTCCGTCTCGCTGTCCTCCAACGCATTCGCCGCCCCGGCGCTGCCACAGCCCGAGAGTGCAGTCACGGTGGCGGATTCCGCCACCGCATTTTCCACCGACGATGACTTCGGCTTCGAAGATTTCGACTGGTGGGGTGACGACGACGATCCCGACGACGACGACGATTCCGACGACGAGGAATCCGGCTGGGAGGATTCCGACGACTGATTCTGAAACGCGGTCTTCTGCGAGTGACGCCGGCAACGGTGGCACCGAGCGGTCGACCGACGCTCATGGGTAGCGGGGCTCGCACCCCGCTACCCATGAGCCGCGCCCGGACAGGCCCCAGGCCGTGTTTGAGAACTAGCGCCGTCCGCCCGCAGGGCGGGGCTCGAGGCGTCTGGTGCGTGCAATCGCAAGGCGGAGGATCATCCTCGTACTGGACGTACGTGGATGACTCCGACAACGCAGCGTGGGGGCACCTCCCGTGCCCGAAGGGCTACGGGGGAGTGCGTGCCAGGCGTCGCGAGCCAGGCGGGAGTTCTCAAACACGGCCTAGGCCTGCGCAGCTCCCGCGACCTCCGCGAGGTAAGCGTTGGTCTTCTCGGGCTCATAGAAGAAGTTCTCGAAGTCGGCCGGGTTGTCGAAGCCGTTCGCGAACCGGTCGGCGACCGGCTGGAGCTCGCCCGCCGCGCCGATCAGGTTGAGGACGTGCTCCGGCGGGACGCCGAGCATCGCGTTGGTCCACTTGGTGACGTGCTGGGCGGTGTCCCAGTAACGGTCGAAGGTGGACTGCATCCACTCCTCGTCGAACGGCTTGTCACCGTGCTCGGTGATCGACGCGAGGTAGGAAGCCGCGCACTTGGAAGCGGAGTTGGAGCCCTGTCCGGTGATCGGGTCGTTGGCGACGACGACGTCCGCGACACCGAGAACGAGACCGCCGCCCGGGAGCCGGCCGATCGGGTTGCGCACGGTCGGTGCGTACCGGCCGGCAAGGGTGCCGTTGACGTCCGTCAGCTCGACCTTCGTGGCGCGGGCGTACTCCCACGGCGTGAACTTCTCCATCAGCTCCAGCGTGAGCGACAGATGCTCGGCCGGGTCCTTGACGCCCTGGAAGACATCGAGCGGACCGCCCGGGATGCCCTCCCAGAAGAGGATGTCGGCCCGGCCGGACGTGGTGAGGGTCGGCATGACGAAGAGCTCGCCGACGCCCGGCACCAGGTTGCAGCGGACCGCGTCGTAGTCGGGGTGCTCGGGGCGCGGGCCGAGGCCGTGGACGTAGGAGACGGCGAGGGCGCGCTGCGGCTCGGCGTACGGGGAGCGGGAGGCGTCACGGCCGAACATGGAGACCAGCTCGCCCTTGCCCGCGGAGACCAGCACCAGGTCGTACGTGCGGGAGAAGTAGTCCAGGTCGGAGACGGCGGCACCGTGGATGACGAGCTGGCCGCCGCGCTGCGCGAAGGTCTCCATCCAGCCGGCCATCTTGACGCGCTGGTCGACGGACTGGGCGTAGCCGTCGAGCTTGCCGACCCAGTCGATCACGCGCTGGGACTCCGGGCCGGCGACGGAGACGCCGAGGCCCTCGATCTTCGGGGCCTGGGACTCCCAGAAGTCGATCTGGAGGTCGCGCTCGTGCTGGAGCGCCGTGTCGAACATGCACTGCGTGGACATGACACGGCCGGACCGGATCTCGTCCGCCGTGCGGTTGGACATGAGAGTGACTTCGTACCCGTGCGACTGCAGGCCGAGGGCGAGCTGGAGCCCGGACTGACCGGCACCGACTATGAGGATCTTCCGCATGACGGGTCTCTTTCGTTGATCAGGACTGCGGGGAACGGGACTCGGGACTATTCGGGCGTGACGTCGAGCGCATGGCCCACTACCGCGAGCAGCGACTCGATCACCGTGATCCGCTTGCGTGCGTCCATGATCACAACCGGGACGTGCGGCGGAACGGAGAGGGCCTCCCGTACGTCCTCGGCCTCGTAGGCCGGGGTCCCCTCGAAGTGGTTGACGGCGACGACGTACGGCAGTCCGCAGCTCTCGAAGTAGTCGAGCGCGGGGAAGCAGTCCTTCAGCCGGCGGGTGTCGGCCAGAACGACCGCGCCGATCGCGCCGCGCACCAGGTCGTCCCACATGAACCAGAAACGCTGCTGACCCGGTGTGCCGAACACGTACAGCACGAGGTCGTCGTCGAGGGTGATCCGTCCGAAGTCCATCGCGACGGTCGTGGTGAGCTTGCCCGGCGTCGCGGTGAGATCGTCGGTCTCCTCGCTCGCCCGGGTCATCAGTGCCTCGGTCTGCAGCGGCGTGATCTCGGAGACCGACCCGACGAAGGTCGTCTTGCCGACACCGAAACCGCCCGCGACCACGATCTTGGTGGCGATCGGTGCGCGGGTGCGGTCGTTCTGCCAGGCCTGTACGTTCTCGTCCTCCGCGACGGTGGGGAGGTCAGAGACGGCGGAGTCCACTCAGCACCCTTTCGAGCAGCGCACGGTCGGGCCGGCCGTCGCCGTGCCCGGTTCCGTACACACGTATCTTTCCCTGGTCCGCCAGGTCGCTGAGAAGCACCCGGACGACGCCCAGGGGCATCTTCAGCAGCGCCGAGATCTCGGCGACGGTACGCATACGGCGGCAGAGCTCGACGATCGCCCGCATCTCCGGCATGACACGGGCGACCAGGTTTCCGTTCGTCAGCTCCTTGCGCTCGTCGGCCGCTTCGAGCGCGGCGACGAACGTCTCGACGAGGAGGACGTGACCGAAGCGGGTGCGGCCGCCGGTGAGCGAGTACGGCCGGACCCGGGCGGGGCGTTTGCCCTCGCCGCGCACGGGGAGCCGGGGGGCGGGCTGTGCGGCGGACGTCACTGGGTGCTCTCCATCGATTTGCGCAGCTCACTGCGGAGTTCGGGGGTGAGTACGTGTCCGGCGCGGCCGACGAAGAGCGCCATGTGGTACGCGACGACGCTCATGTCGCAGTCGGGGGTGGCGTGCACACCGAGCAGCGAGCCGTCGCTGATCGACATGACGAAGACGCTGCCCTCCTCCATCGCGACCATGGTCTGCTTGATGCCGCCGCCGTCCATCAGCTTGGCCGCGCCGATGGTGAGGCTGGCGATGCCGGAGACGATGGTGGCGAGGTCGGCGCTGGAGCCGCGCGGGCCGTCCTGCCGCCGCGGGACGGTCGGGACGGCGTTCTGCGCGGGGTCCGACGACAGCAGCAGGAGTCCGTCGGACGAGACGACGGCGACGGAGCGGACTCCTGGTGCCTCCTCCACGAGGTTGCCCAACAGCCAGTGGAGATTACGTGCTTCGCTGCTCAGCCCGAATGTGCCGGTCGCGGTCAATGGCGTGCCTCCTCGACGGTGTCCCCCGATTCCTCGCTCTGTGCCTTCTGTTCCTTGATGTGCTGCGTCGTCTGCGTGGCCTCGGCCAGCTCCGCCTCGACGTCGCGGCGCCCGTCCTTGGCTCCCTGGTGGAAGCCGCCGAGCCGGCGGCGCAGCGCCTCGGCGTCGATGGAAGACGCGCGCTCCTTGGGCGCGGCGGCAGGCGCGACGACCTTGGGGGTGCGCTTGGGCAGCCCCTTGTCGGTGACCGGCTCCTCGGCATCGCCTCCGTCGGCGACGCTCCCCCAGTGCCTTCGGCCCGAGGGAACCCCCACTTCGCTGCGCTCGTGGGCGTCGGGCTCCGGCGGGGGATGCGGGAGGCGGACCTGGAGGGTGGTCTCGGGGGCGGGCGCGGGCGCGGGGGCCGCCGAGAGCTCGGACTGGGCCTCGGACTGGGCCTCGGGCCGGGGCTCGGGGTGGGCCTCGAGCCGGGCCTGCGGCACGCGCGCCTCGTCCTGCGGCACGCGCGCCTCGTCCTGCGGCTCGTGGGCCTCGCCCTCGGCCTCGGGCTCCGGCTCTGCCTCGGCATCGACGTCCGGCGCTGCCTCGGCTTCGGCGTCCGGCGCTGCCTCGGCTTCGGCGTCCGACTGCGGCTCGGCCTCGACATCGGCGTCCGGCTGCGGCTCGGCCTCCGCCTGTCGGAACGCCTCCTCCGCCGCCGCCACCAGCGGGTCGCGGGCGGCCGACCGGCCCGGGAGGGCGTTGGAGTTGGCCTCCGCGACCGAGCCCGGCAGGTTCTGCGTAGGGGCGGCACCCGGAACGGGCGACGTCTGCGGGGCCGCGGTCGGCGACCCGGTGGGCAGCAGAGCCTGCGGAAGGACGACGACCGCGGCGACGCCGCCCTGCTTCTGCTCGCGCAGCTGGACGCGTACGCCGTGGCGGCGGGCCAGCAGCGCGGTCACCCGCAGCCCCAGGCCCTCCCCCTCGACGTCGAGGTCGGTGTCGGCGCCCTCGGGGTTCGGGTCGGCGAGCCTGGCGTTCAGCTCCTCCAGCCGTGCGGAGGTCATCCCGATGCCCTCGTCCTGCACGGAGAGCATCACCTCGCCGCTCTCCAGCAGCCAGCCCGAGAGCTGGACCTGCGCGTCCGGCGGCGAGAAGGACGTGGCGTTCTCCAGCAGTTCGGCGACGAGATGACTCAGGTCGTCCGCGGCGAACCCGGCGATGTGGGCGTGCGGCGGCAGGGACTGGATGGTGACACGCTCGTACCGCTCGATCTCGCTGACGGCGGCGCGCATGACGTCGACGAGCGGCACCGGGCCCGCGTGGCCGTGCCCGTGCTCGGAGCCGGCGAGCACCAGAAGGTTCTCGCTGTGGCGGCGCATGACCGTGGCCATGTGGTCGAGCTTGAAGAGGGTGGCGAGCCGCTCCGGGTCCTGCTCGCGCTCCTCCAGGTTCTCGATGACGCCGAGCTGGCGCTCGACGAGGCCGAGGGTGCGCAGGGCGAGGTTGACGAAGGTGTGGCTGACGGTGCGCCGCAGCTTCTCCAGCTGCTCGGTGACCTCGGCGGTGCGCTCCTCGAGTTCCGCGCGCTGTGCGGCCAGCTCCTCGCGGGCGGCGGTCAGCTCGCCCCGGTCGGCGTCCAGCCGCTGCGTCCGGGTGCCGAGGTCGAGCAGCTTGCCGTGCAGGGTGTTCAGGGACCGTACGACCTGGGCGAACTCGTCGTTGCGGCCCGTGAAGCGGATGGGCTCCTCGGCCTCGGGCGCGGCGGCGAGCCGGGCCGCGCCGATGCGCAGCACGGCGAGCGGGCGGGTGAGGGTGCGGGCGACGGCCGCGGAGATGCCGATGGCGACGAGCAGACAGCCGCCGAGCAGCGCGATGCGCAGCTCCAGTGCGGTGACGTCGTCGTCACGGAGCTGCTCAAGCCGCTCGACCTGGGCGGCGGCGAGCGAGGACTCGACACCCCGCATCTGCTCGATCCGGGCGGAGAGCGAGGACTCGAGCTTCTCGCGGTTGGACTTGCGGTCCTTCTCGGAGAGCTCGGGCTGGTCGGTGAGGCGGGCGAGGTAGGCCTCGGCGGTCTTGACGTCGGGACCGGTGACGGTGGCGGTGAGACGGCTCCGGGCCTCGCTGCTCGCGGCCTGGTCGAAGTCGGCGAGCGCGGCGAGTTCGCGGACGCGGGCCTGCTGGGCGGCGGCACTGAGGACGTTACGGGCCGCCTCGGCCTTCTCGTCGTCCTCGGCCTCGACGGGCAGCCCGGTGACCGGGTCGACGGACGGGCCGTCGTTCGCCGGGGCGGGTACGGAGAGCGCGGCGAGCAGCAGCCCGCGGGCGGCGGAGGCCTGCTCGACGGCGAGACCGAGGGCGGTGGGCCCACGCGTGCCGTCGGCGGCGCGGGCCGGGGTCTTCTCGGCAAGCTCGTCGGCCAGCGCGTGCAGCCCGGTGATGATCTCGGTGTACGCCTTGTACGCCTCCAAGGCGTTGCCCTTGCCGGTCAGCGCGGTGCGCCGGACGGACGGCACGGAGGCGAGGTCGCGGCTCAGGTCGGCGTGGCCGGACGGGACGTTGCCGCGGATCTCGTCGATCTGGCGGTCGACGCGGGCACTGCGGCTGCCGGAGATCTTGCGGCGGTTCTTCTGCTCGCCCTGCTGTTCCTCGCGGCCGGCCGCGATGTACGCGGTGACCTCGTCGCGTTCGTCGGCGAGGGAGTGGGCGAGGGTGACCGCCTGCAGATTGAGTTCGGCGAGGGTGACGAGTCGCTGGGACTCCGTCAGCTCGTCGGAGGCGATGAGGATCGCCGGGGCGCCCGCGGCGAGGACGGTGAGGGAGACGGCCGCGACACCGGCGACGAGCCGGCGGCGTACGCGCACGGGACGTCCGCCGGGGACGAGTGAGGGGTCGGAGGCAGCGCGCGCCTCATGCGAAGGCGTGGAGGGCGCTGAAGGCAGTGCGGCCGCCGGCTCGGGAGGCGCAGACTGCGCGGAAGGTCCGGAAAGCCCTGCGCCGGAAAGCCCTGAGGGCGCCGGGGGCGGAAGAGGTGCCGATGACCCCGAAGACGCCGTACCGCCCATGCCGCCCTTGCCCCGAGGCCGCTTCTTCTGCACCGGTGCTCGCATTCTTGACTCGTCCACCCTTGAAGCAGAGGTGATGGCCGGTCATCACGAGAGCCCCCACCCCTGGCACGGCCTATGACCATTCCAGCGCTTATGGGAGGGAGACGCGCATCGGCCGCTCCGCCACACGAACGAGTGAACATCACTCAGGAGTTGGCGAACAACTCGTTCGCCCGTACGTCTCCCGCCCCCGCCGGGCGTCGGTTGGACCTTCCGCGCGGGCTTTGGCAGGATGCGCGCCCGCAGCCCGCCGGAGTCGGCCATTCCCCGAAAGGCTGCTGGTCGCGCGGGTGGTACAGAACAATTTGAGGTTCTGGCGGGCTTCGTGAAGGACTCGTGCGAGGTGCTGCAGACTGAGGATCATGCGCTTCGAACTCGTCAGCGTGCCCGGCGCCCCCGAACGCCCCGACGAAGACTGGGCTTCCGTCGCCCTCCCGGCCTCGGGCCAGGGAGGATCCCTGGTCGTCCTGGACGGGGTGACCCCTCCCGAGGGGAACGACGGTTGTGAGCACGGGGTGCCGTGGTTCACCGCGCGCCTCGGCGGAGCGCTGATCGAACTGTCCGGTTCACGGCGGGATATACCCCTGGCCGAGATCCTTGCACTGTCCATCCGGCGCACCGCGGACGCCCACCGCGACAGCTGTGACCTTTCTCACGTGCGCACGCCTCAGGCAACGGTGGTCGTCGCGCGGTGGGACGAGGAGTCGGTCGAGCATCTCGTGCTCTCCGATTCGACGCTGCTGCTGGAGTCGCCGGACGGTGTCGTCCGAGCCGTGCTGGACGACCGGCTGGACCGGATCCCGCGCGAGGTGCTGCGCTCGCTCAGTGCCACCGATGCCCTGCGCAACCAGGAGGGTGGCTTCTTCACGGCGGCCGCTGACCCCGAAGTGGCACAGCGCGCGGTGACGGGACGCACCCCGCGCCCGGAGGTACGGGCGATGGCGGCGCTCACGGACGGGGCGTCCCGCTGGACCGACCTCTTCGAGGAGGGCGGTTGGGCGGCCCTGATGGGTCTGCTGCGCAAGGAGGGGCCGCACGGGCTCGTCGCGCGGGTGCGGGCGCTGGAGAACGCGGACGCGGCGCGCGGCGGGAGCCTGCGCTGGAAGACGCACGACGACGCGACGGCGGTCTACGCGGAGCTGTAACCGCGCGCCGCGGGTGGCTGCCTGCAGTGGGCGCCCGCAGGTCGGCGCCCACGGATTGTCCGTGCCCACGGGCGGGTGGCCGCGCACGGTCGGCCTCCGCGGAGCTGTCGGCCTGCGAGCCCGCGACGGTCAGCCTTCCGCTCGCATGTTGAGCTGGTGCAGCAGCCGGGCCAGTTCGGCGACCTCGCCACGGTCCCAGTCGGCCAGCTTCCGTACGTACCGGTCGCGGCGGGCGTTGCGCACGCTGCGGAAGCGAGCCAGCCCCTCGTCGGTGAGCCGCACGAGCGAGGCGCGCCCGTCGGCCGGATCGGGCTCCCGGGCGACGAGGCCGAGCTGCTCCAGCGCGTGGAGCTGGCGGCTCATGGTCGCCTTGCCGACGCCGAAGTACGCGGCCAGGTCGGTCGCGCGCTGCGGGCCCGACTCCTCCAGCCGTACGAGCAGTCCGTACGCGGCGGGCTCCAGCTCCGGGTGAACCTCGCGGGCCATCTCCCCGGACGACGCACGGGCGCGGCGCAGGAAGACGGCCAACTCGCGCTCAAGGGCCAGGAACTCATGGAACTCGTGGTCCACACCATTCCCACCCTTCGGGTCGGCTTCACTCCCCGTACCGCTTCCGTGCACGTCAGCACCCCTCGCGCGCTTTCTCCGTCGATGAAAGTTTCTTTCTGCGGCTGCCGTTGTCGCAGCTCGCCCAGTATTTCGCAGGCGTAGACCAACGGCAGGGACCGGCCCCTCTTCCGCCGGTGGGTTCCCGGTCCTTAGCTTCATTTATGGCATGTCCACACCATGCCGGTCTTCCCCCACCGAGGCCTTTCGGAGGCACGCAATGTCCGTGCACAGATCCGGAACGACCAGACCCGGACGGGCCACCACCCGCTGGACCGTGGCAGGCATCCTGCTCGCGGTCCTGGCCCTCCTCCTCACCCTCCCCGGCGCGGCTTCCGCCGCGGACGCGCCGGCTCGCGGCTCGGCCCGTATGGGCACGGGCGTCGTCGCGCACGACGGCCAGGGCGGTCTGCCGCGCGACAGCCGCGCCGTCCAGACCGAAGGCGTCGACGTCTCCAGCCACCAGGGCAACGTCAACTGGTCCTCGCTCTGGAGCAGCGGCGTGAAGTGGGCCTACGTCAAGGCCACCGAGGGCACGTACTACGAGAACCCCTACTTCGCGCAGCAGTACAACGGCTCGTACAACATCGGCATGATCCGTGGCGCGTACCACTTCGCCACCCCGGACACCACGACCGGCACCGCGCAGGCGGACTTCTTCGTGAACAACGGCGGCGGCTGGTCCCGCGACGGCAAGACCCTGCCGGGCGTGCTGGACATCGAGTGGAACCCGTACGGCGCGTCCTGCTACGGCAAGTCCCGGTCCGCGATGGTCACCTGGATCCGCGACTTCCTGAACCGCTACAAGTCCCGTACCGGCCGTGACGCCGTCATCTACACGGCGACGAGCTGGTGGACCGAGTGCACCGGCAACTACAGCGGCTTCGCCGCGACCAACCCCCTCTGGATCGCCCGCTACAACACCACCCCGGGCACGCTCCCTGCGGGCTGGGCCTACTACACGATGTGGCAGTACACCTCGACGGGCCCGATCGTCGGCGACCACAACAAGTTCAATGGAGCGCTGGATCGGGTGGTGGCCCTCGCGAACGGCTGGCCCACATACGACGACAGGGACCCGAGGGGGGGGGGGGGGGGGGGGGGGGGGGCGGGGGGGGCGGGGGGGGGGGGGGAAGGGAGCGGCGGGGGGGGGGGGGGGGAAAGGGTGGGGCAGCCTGTGGTGGCGTCGGTTTCA